>NZ_CP063110.1:627500-785000 GCF_014931275.1 Haemophilus parainfluenzae | reverse complement strand
CCGAAGGGGCAGATTTGCGGTGTCATTGGTGCTTCTGGTGCAGGTAAAAGTACACTTATCCGTTGTGTAAACTTATTAGAAAGACCGACTCATGGTGCCGTTGTCATCGATGATGTGGATCTGACTCAACTTTCTGACGCTGAATTAGTGAAAACACGCCGCCAAATCGGCATGATTTTCCAACATTTTAATTTGTTGACCTCTCGAACCGTTTTTGAAAACGTAGCGTTGCCACTTGAATTAGAAAATAAATCAAAAGCAGAAATTCAAGAAAAAACGACTGCACTTTTAGCACTTGTAGGATTAAGTGATAAACATAATGTGTATCCTGCTAATCTCTCAGGCGGTCAAAAACAACGTGTAGCTATTGCTCGTGCACTTGCAAGCGATCCAAAAGTCTTACTTTGTGATGAAGCCACCAGCGCATTGGATCCGGCCACAACTCAATCCATTCTAAAATTATTAAAAGAAATCAACCGCACTTTAGGTATCACCATTCTTCTTATCACCCATGAAATGGAAGTGGTTAAACGCATCTGTGATCAAGTTGCAGTGATTGATAAAGGTCGCCTGATTGAACAAGGCACAGTTAGCGAAATTTTCTCTAATCCGAAAACAGAATTAGCTCAAGAGTTTATCAGCTCTACCTTCCACATTACCTTGCCGGAAGAATATTTAGAAAATCTATCTGATACACCAAAACATGCCAAATCGTATCCGATCATCAAATTTGAATTTACAGGTCGTTCAGTAGATGCCCCATTACTTTCTCAAGCATCAAAAAAATTTGGTGTTGAACTCAGTATCTTAACATCACAAATTGATTATGCCGGTGGGGTAAAATTTGGCTTTACCATTGCGGAGGTTGAAGGTGATGAAGATGCTATTACGCAAGCCAAAGTTTATTTAATGGAAAATAACGTTCGAGTAGAGGTGCTAGGCTATGTTCAATGAGTTATGGGCAACATTTAGCCAACAATTCCCTGATAATTTTGCGAGTTTATTAACGGTATCAACTGTTGAAACGGTTTATATGTCGGTATTGTCGACATTAATTGCGGCTTTATTAGGCTTACCACTTGGTTTTTTAACCTTTTTAACCAATAAAGGGGCGATTTTAGAAAACAAAAAACTCAATGCGTTCTTAAACGTCATTATTAATATCGGACGTTCAATCCCTTATATTATTTTGTTACTTGCTTTAATTCCGCTTACCAGTTGGTTACTTCCTGGCGGGAGCATTGGTTCTAATGCGGCAATTGTGTCATTAAGTGCTGCAGCAACACCATTTTTTGCACGTCTTACGAGCAATGCACTTTTTGAGATCCCAACCGGTTTGACTGAAACAGCAAAAGCCATGGGCGCAACCAATTGGCAAATTATTCGTAAATTCTATTTGCCTGAATCTTTACCAACGCTTATTAATGCGATTACACTCACCTTCGTGACATTAATTGGCTATACCGCAATGGCGGGAACGCAAGGCGGTGGCGGTTTAGGAAGTCTTGCCATTAACTATGGTGTCTATCGCAATATGCCATCGGTAACTTGGGCGGCTACGATTGTTATCGTGATAATCGTCATGCTCAGTCAAAAATTAGGCGATACGCTCGCAAAACGAGTGGATCACCGTTAATTATTTTCTATACCATTTTATTCACAACAAGGAAAAAACATGAAATTAAAAAACTTATTTGCTATCACCGCTATCGCGTCAGCATTAGTATTAACAGGTTGTAAAGAAGAGAAAAAAGCAGATGCAGCGTCAACTGCGCCTGCAGCAACATCAATCAAAGTTGGTGTAATGGCTGGTCCTGAGCACCAAGTAGCCGAAACCGCTGCAAAAGTTGCAAAAGACAAATACAACTTAAATGTTGAATTTGTTTTATTCAATGACTACGCATTGCCAAACACGGCTGTATCTAAAGGTGATTTAGATGCTAACGCAATGCAACACAAACCTTACTTAGATGAAGATGTAAAAGCGAAAAACTTAAACAACTTAGTGATCGTTGGCAATACCTTTGTTTACCCACTTGCTGGATATTCTAAAACCATCAAAAATGTAAATGAATTAAAAGATGGCGCGAAAGTTGTTGTGCCAAATGACCCATCAAACCGTGGTCGTGCATTAATCCTCCTTGAGAAACAAGGTTTAATCAAACTTAAAAATTCTAACGATCTTCTTTCAACTGTAGCAGATATCGTTGAAAATCCGAAAAACTTAAAAATTTCTGAAGTGGATACCTCTGTTGCAGCTCGTGCATTAGATGATGTTGATCTTGCGGTTGTAAATAACACTTATGCGGGTCAAGTTGGCTTAAATGCACAAGATAACGGTGTATTCGTAGAAGATAAAGATTCTCCATACGTAAACATTATTGTTTCACGTACTGATAACAAAGACAGCAAAGCAATCCAAGATTTCGTCAAAGCATACCAAACTGAAGAAGTTTACCAAGAAGCGAAAAAACACTTTAAAGATGGTGTTGTAAAAGGCTGGTAATCTTAGCTTAAGCAAAATATTTCAAAGCCACCGATTAAGGTGGCTTTTTTATTGATAAAAAGAAAGTGCGGTCATTTTTTCGATACTTTTCCAAAAGAAAAATTCGTTAAAAACTGACCGCACTTTCTTTATTGAGATAATAAAAAACCCGAGCCTAAACTCGGGTTTTCTTTTATCGATTAGCGATTACTCTGCATCATCTGCCATATTAAGCATTTCTGCCAAGTTAGTTGTTGCATCATCTGCTGTCATCACGAATTCATCAGCAATTGCTGCTTCATCGTCTTCAGACAATTTAATCACAACATCGTCTACAATACGTTTTTTGTGACGACCTTGGTGATACGCAAAACCAGTACCAGCAGGGATTAAACGACCTACGATTACGTTCTCTTTCAAGCCACGTAATTCATCACGTTTACCCGCCACTGCAGCTTCAGTAAGCACGCGAGTAGTTTCTTGGAACGATGCTGCAGAAATGAAGGATTCTGTCGCCAATGACGCTTTAGTAATACCAAGTAATTCACGTTCAAATTCAACTGGTAGTTTACCTTCCGCTTCACGTTTACGGTTTACAATTTTCACGCGAGCCACTTCAACTTGTTCCCCTTCGAGGAATTCGCTGTCATAAGCTTTCGTGATAACTGCTTTACGTAACATTTGACGTACGATAACTTCGATGTGCTTATCGTTAATTTTTACCCCTTGTAAGCGGTAAACTTCTTGCACTTCGTTCACGATATATTCAGTTACAGCACGAACACCGCGTAAACGTAAGATATCATGTGGAGTCTCTGCACCATCAGAAATCACATCACCACGTTCTACCATCTCGCCTTCAAATACGTTTAGTTGACGCCATTTTGGAATCATTTCTTCGTAGATTTCACCTTCAGTTGGGGTGATTAGCAAGCGACGTTTACCTTTGGTTTCTTTACCGAAGGACACGATACCTGAAATTTCTGCCAAGATAGCAGGCTCTTTCGGTTTACGAGCTTCGAATAGATCAGCAACGCGTGGAAGACCACCGGTAATATCTTTAGTACCTACAGATTCTTGTGGAATACGTGCAAGTGGTTCACCCACTTTCACTTCCGCACCGTCATCTAAACTTACGATTGCTTTACCTGGTAAGAAGTATTGTGCAATAACGTCAGTTTCAGGTAAGAAGATATCGTTACCTTTTGCATCAACTAATTTGATGGTTGGACGTAAATCTTTACCTGCAGTTGCACGTTCACCCACGTCTTGTACCACGATAGAAGAAAGGCCAGTTAATTCATCCGTTTGACGAGTTACAGTTAAACCGTCCACGATATCGATGAATTTCACAAAACCTGATACTTCAGATACAACTGGCATGGTATGTGGATCCCAGTTTGCCACTGTTTCACCCGCTGATACTTCTTGACCGTCTGCTTTATTCAATACTGTACCGTAAGGCACTTTATAGTGTTCTTTCGTACGACCAAATTCATCAGTCACCGTTAATTCAGTATTACGAGAAGTTAAAACTAATTTACCTTCGTCATTAACAACGAATTTCGCGTTAGCAAGGTGTAAAGTACCGTTGTTTTTGATTTGTACGCTAGATTCTTTCGCTGCTGCAGAAGCTGCACCACCGATGTGGAACGTACGCATGGTTAACTGTGTACCTGGCTCACCGATAGATTGAGCAGCGATAACACCAACTGCTTCACCTTGGTTGATGAGATGACCACGCGCTAAGTCACGACCGTAACATTTCGCACATACACCAAAGTCAGTATCACAAGTTACAACAGAACGTACTTTTACGCTGTCCACTGAGTTTGCATCTAACACATCACAAAGTTTTTCATCTAATAAAGTGTTACGTGCAATTAAGATTTCTTCTGTACCTGGTTTATACACATCTTCAGCTACAACACGACCTAACACTAATTCACGAAGTGGAACTTTCTCATCGCCACCTTCGATTAATGGAGTCATGACTAAGCCTTCGTGTGTACCACAGTCATCTTCAACGATCACTAAGTCTTGTGCCACGTCAACTAAACGACGAGTTAAGTAACCAGAGTTTGCTGTTTTTAATGCGGTATCCGCCAAACCTTTGCGCGCACCGTGGGTTGAAATAAAGTACTGAAGTACGTTCAAACCTTCACGGAAGTTCGCTGTAATTGGGGTTTCGATGATCGAACCATCTGGACGCGCCATCAAACCACGCATACCTGCTAACTGACGAATCTGAGCTGCAGAACCACGCGCACCAGAGTCAGCCATCATAAAGATACTGTTGAAAGAGGCTTGTTTCTCAGGGTTACCTTCACGGTTGATTACTTCTTCCTGAGATAAGTTTTCCATCATCGCTTTCGCTACGCGCTCATTTGCCGCAGCCCAAATATCGATTACTTTGTTATAACGTTCGCCAGCTGTCACAAGACCAGATTGGAACTGTTCTTGAATTTCTGCCACTTCTTCTTCCGCTGCAGAAATAATTTCGTATTTTTTCTCTGGGATAACCATATCGTCGATACCCACAGAAGAACCTGAACGTGCAGCATAAGCAAAACCGGTATACATAATATGGTCAGCAAACATTACTGCTTCTTTCAAACCTAAACGACGATACGCTTCGTTGATAAGTTTAGAAATTGCTTTTTTACCTAATGTTTGGTTGAACAATGAATAAGGCATGCCTTTCGGCGCGATCATCCATAAGATTGCACGACCGATAGTGGTATCGGTTAATGTGGTTTTCTCTTCTAATTCGCCAGCTTCATTTTTCACATATTCAGTAATACGTACTTTAACGCGAGAATGTAACTCTGCTTCACCTGTGCGATACGCTTTTTCAGCTTCGCGCGGATCTTGCAGTAACATCCCTTCGCCTTTACCGTTTACTTTTTCACGGGTCATATAATAAAGACCCAACACCACGTCTTGCGATGGAACGATAATTGGATCACCGTTTGCTGGTGAAAGTACGTTGTTGGTTGACATCATTAACGCACGCGCTTCTAACTGCGCTTCAAGTGTTAATGGTACGTGAACCGCCATTTGGTCACCATCGAAGTCCGCGTTGAACGCCGCACAAACAAGTGGGTGTAACTGGATTGCTTTACCTTCGATTAGAAGTGGTTCAAACGCTTGGATACCTAAACGGTGAAGTGTTGGCGCACGGTTCAATAGAATTGGGTGCTCACGAATAACTTCTGCCAAGATATCCCAAACGATCGCGTCTTCACGCTCAACCATTTTCTTAGCCGCTTTAATTGTGGTTGCATAACCACGGCTTTCTAATTTTGCATAGATAAACGGACGGAATAATTCCAATGCCATTTTCTTCGGTAAACCACATTGGTGTAAGTGCAAGTATGGACCTACAGTGATTACAGAACGGCCTGAATAGTCAACACGTTTACCTAATAAGTTTTGACGGAAACGACCTTGTTTACCTTTGATCATATCCGCAAGTGATTTTAATGGACGACGGTTAGAACCCGTAATCGCACGACCACGACGACCATTATCTAATAACGCATCAACAGATTCTTGTAACATACGTTTTTCGTTGCGCACGATAATATCTGGTGCGATTAAATCTAATAAACGTTTTAAACGGTTGTTACGGTTGATCACGCGACGATATAAATCGTTCAAGTCAGACGTTGCAAAACGACCACCATCTAATGGTACTAATGGACGTAAATCTGGTGGAAGTACTGGTAATACAGTCATCACCATCCACTCTGGTTTATTACCAGACTGTTGGAAAGCTTCTAATAATTTTAAGCGTTTAGTGATTTTCTTACGTTTTGTTTCAGAGTTAGTTTCTTGTAACTCTTCACGTAATTTTTCACATTCCACTTCAAGATCAATACCTTTAAGTAAATCTTGAATTGCTTCAGCACCCATTTTCGCTTCGAATTCATCTTGCCAACGGTCTTCTGCATCAAGGAATTGTTCTTCAGTTAATAACTGTCCACGCTCCAAATCGGTCATACCCGGTTCGGTCACGATGTACATTTCAAAGTAAAGCACACGTTCAATATCACGTAATGGCATATCAAGTAATAAACCAATACGGGACGGAAGTGATTTTAAGAACCAAATGTGTGCAACTGGACAAGCCAATTCGATATGGCCCATACGTTCACGACGCACTTTAGTTTGTGTAACTTCAACACCACATTTTTCACAAATCACACCACGGTGTTTTAAGCGTTTATATTTACCGCATAAACATTCGTAATCTTTTACTGGCCCGAAAATACGTGCACAGAAAAGACCATCACGCTCAGGTTTGAACGTACGATAGTTGATTGTTTCAGGTTTTTTAACTTCACCAAATGACCAAGAACGGATCATGTCTGGAGAAGCTAACCCAATTTTAATCACATCAAAATCTTCACTCGTTTTTGATTGTGCTTTTAAAAACTTAACTAAGTCTTTCACAAATAGTCTCCTGTCGGAGTTAAGGGTTTCAAAGTGCGGTCAAAAATATTTTGTTTTTTAACCGCACTTCGGCGATTTCTTCCTTTTGCTTCCCCTGCGAACAGAGGAAGACAGGTTTGTCGATTACTCTTCGTCTAACTCGATATTCAAACCAAGTGAACGGATTTCTTTCATAATTACGTTGAAAGATTCCGGTGTACCCGGATCCATTTGCTGGTTACCGCCAACGATGTTTTTATACATCTTCGTACGGCCGTTCACGTCATCGGATTTCACGGTTAACATTTCTTGTAAGGTGTAAGCCGCACCGTATGCTTCAAGTGCCCATACCTCCATCTCACCGAAACGTTGACCACCGAATTGTGCTTTACCACCAAGTGGTTGTTGAGTAACAAGACTATAAGAACCAGTTGAACGAGCATGCATTTTGTCATCAACTAAGTGGTTCAATTTGAGCATGTACATATAACCTACGGTTACTGGACGCTCAAATTTCTCACCAGTACGACCATCGTATAACGTAATCTGACCTGAAGTTGGTAAGCCACCAAGTTTCAACATTTCTTTGATTTCTTGCTCAGCAGCACCATCAAACACAGGTGTTGCTACCGGTAAACCTTTACGTAGGTTTTCCGCTAAACGCATGATTTCGTCATCGCTAAAGGTGCTTAAATCAACTTTTTGTGCGCCATGACCTAAATCATATGCTTTTTGCATATAGCCACGAAGTTTCTCAACATCTTGTTTTTGTTTGATCATCGCATTGATTTGATCACCGATACCTTTCGCCGCTAAGCCTAAGTGGGTTTCTAAGATCTGACCGATGTTCATACGAGACGGTACGCCCAGTGGGTTCAATACGATTTCAACCGGTTGACCGTTTTCATCGTATGGCATATCTTCCACAGGGTTGATTTTTGAGATAACACCTTTGTTACCATGACGACCCGCCATTTTATCACCCGGTTGGATGTGACGTTTCACCGCAAGGTAAACTTTAACCACTTTTAACACGCCTGGTGCTAGGTCATCGCCTTTAATGATTTTCTTACGTTGTACTTCAAGTTTGTGTTCAAACTCTTTACGTAATTCTTCATATTGCTCAGCAAGCTGTTCTAATTGGTTTTGTTTTTCTTCATCAGAAATGGTTTGTTCTAACCATTTGGTGCGATCCATTTTATCTAATTGAGCTGCATCAATACCGCCAGCGATAAGTACATTACGTACACGAGCAAACAAGCCAGCTTCTAAAATTTCTAATTCATCAGAAAGGTCTTTCTTAGCTTGTTTTAACTGCATTTCTTCAATTTCTAATGCACGTTTGTCTTTTTCTACGCCATCACGGGTGAAGACTTGAACGTCAATTACAGTACCACTTACGCTGTTTGGTACACGTAATGAAGAGTCTTTCACATCAGATGCTTTTTCACCGAAGATTGCACGTAACAATTTTTCTTCTGGTGTTAATTGCGTTTCGCCTTTAGGGGTTACTTTACCGACTAAGATGTCACCACCTTTCACTTCAGCACCCACATAAACGATACCTGATTCATCCAATTTGCTTAATGCAGATTCACCTACGTTTGGAATATCCGCAGTGATTTCTTCAGAACCTAATTTCGTATCACGCGCCACACAAGATAATTCTTGAATGTGGATTGTCGTGAAGCGGTCTTGTTGTACAACACGCTCAGAAACTAACATTGAGTCTTCGAAGTTATAACCGTTCCAAGGCATGAACGCCACGCGGATATTTTGACCTAATGCTAATTCACCTAAGTCTGTTGAAGGACCATCAGCTAATACTTCACCACGGTTAATTGGATCGCCTAAATTCACACAAGGAATTTGGTTGATACAGGTATTTTGGTTAGAACGGGTGTATTTAATTAAGTTATAAATATCGATACCCGCTTCGCCTGCTACAGTTTCGTCTTCATTTACTTTGATAACGATACGAGAAGCATCAACGTATTGAACTGTACCACCTCGTTTTGCTACAACAGCCACACCTGAGTCAAGTGCGATTGGTTTTTCCATACCTGTACCTACTAACGGCTTATCGGCACGTAAGGTAGGAACCGCTTGACGTTGCATGTTCGCACCCATTAAGGCACGGTTCGCATCATCATGCTCTAAGAATGGAATTAACGCTGCAGCCACAGATACGACTTGTTGGGTTGAAACGTCCATATAGTGAATTTCTTCTGGTTTATAAAGACCAGATTCACCACGTTCACCACGAGCAGTAACGAATGCATCTGTAAAGCGATTGTTCTCATCAAGGTTTGAGTTCGCCTGTGCAATGATGTAGTTTGCTTCATCAATCGCAGATAAATATTCGATTTCCTCGGTTACTTGGCCATCAACCACTTTACGATATGGGGTTTCTAAGAAACCGTAATCGTTCGTACGCGCAAACGCAGAAAGTGAGTTGATCAAACCGATGTTTGGACCTTCAGGGGTTTCGATTGGACATAAACGACCATAGTGGGTGTTATGTACGTCACGTACCTCAAAGCCTGCGCGTTCACGCGTTAAACCGCCTGGACCTAATGCAGAAATACGACGTTTGTGTGTTACTTCTGATAATGGGTTGTTTTGGTCCATGAATTGCGAAAGTTGTGAAGAACCAAAGAATTCTTTCACTGCCGCAGAAATTGGTTTCGGATTAATTAAGTCTTGTGGCGTGATCGCATCTAAATCGCCTAAGGATAAACGCTCTTTAACCGCTCTTTCTACACGAACTAAACCAATACGGAATTGGTTTTCTGCCATTTCACCCACAGAACGAATACGACGGTTACCCAAGTGGTCGATATCATCCACTTCACCACGACCATTACGGATATCGATGAGTTTTTTCATCACTCGAATGATATCGTCGTTACTTAAAATACCCGTACCCTCGCCTTCAGGAATACCTAACGAGCGATTAAACTTCATACGACCTACCGCAGATAAATCATAACGTTCTGCAGAGAAGAATAAGTTATTGAATAATGCTTCAGAAGATTCTGGTGTAGGTGGTTCACCTGGACGCATCATACGATAAATTTCATATAACGCACTTACACGATCGTAAGTTGGATCAACTCGTAATGTTTCAGAAATATATGGACCGTAATCTAAGTCATTAGTGAATAATGTTTCGATCACTTTATAGCCTGCTTGCGATAATTTCGCTAACACTTCTAAAGAAATCTCTCCATTTGCTGGGCAAATGATTTCACCAGATTCAAGATCTACATAATCTTTCGCTGCAACTTTACCTGCGATATATTCAGTTGGCACTTCAACTTGTGTCACATTATCTTTTTCTAATGCTTTGATGTGACGAGCTGTAATACGACGACCGCGTTCTACATAGACTTTGCCATTTGCTTCAATATCAAATGTCGCCGTTTCACCACGTAGACGTTCTGGCACTAATGTCATTAATAATTTATTGCCAGCGATTTCGAAAGTTACTTTGTCGAAGAATAAGTTTAAGATTTCTTCAACGGTGTAACCTAACGCACGTAAAATAATGGTTGCCGGTAATTTACGACGACGGTCAATACGCGCATATAAGTTATCTTTTGGATCAAATTCGAAATCTAACCAAGAACCACGGTAAGGGATGATACGTGCGTTATAAAGCACTTTACCTGAAGAGTGTGTTTTACCTTTGTCAGAATCAAAGAATACGCCCGGGCTACGGTGTAATTGTGAAACGATAACACGCTCAGTACCATTGATAACAAAAGTACCGTTGTCAGTCATTAATGGGATTTCACCCATATATACTTCGCTTTCTTTAATGTCTTTGACTGCGTGTGATGAAGATTCTTTATCGTAGCTAACCAAACGTAATTTTACGCGTAAACCTGCTGCATAAGTTGAACCACGAATTTGGCATTCACGCACATCAAATTCTGGCTCTTCTAAACGGTAATCAACATATTGTAATTCTGTATAACCGTTATTGCTTACGATTGGGAATACAGAACGGAATGCAGCTTCTAAGCCTTGTTGACCTTCAGGATCTTTTTGAATGAATTTATCAAAAGAATCTAATTGGATGGTTAATAAATAAGGTACATTTAAAACTTGCGGACGTTTGCCGAAGTCTTTACGAATTCGTTTTTTCTCAGTATAGGAGTAACCCATTATTGGTTTTCCTCTGTAAATTTTAGTGAGACCGAGTTGATATAAAAAAGTGCGGTCAAATTGATTGACGCTTTTATTTATATCGGAGATTGACGCCGTTTCGGATACCGCACTCTGAACCTTACTTCTGTAGTGGGTTACTTAAATTAAAACGTCTGATTAATTTAAGTGGAAACAGATACCATTAAACGGAAAATGCCTATCTGTTTTTTGTGCTGTTTTTGATAGCACAAAATGGCTGATGGTAAACCACCAGCCATTAAGCCTGAGAAACAGGACATAAGTGAATCAAAAATTATTTGATTTCTACTTTTGCACCAGCTTCTTCTAATTCTTTCTTAAGTGCTTCAGCTTCTTCTTTAGAAATGCCTTCTTTTAAGTTAGCTGGAGCAGATTCAACTAAGTCTTTAGCTTCTTTTAAGCCTAAACCAGTTGCACCACGTACTGCTTTGATAACTGCTACTTTGTTAGCACCAGCTTCAGCAAGAACTACGTCGAATTCAGTTTTTTCTTCTGCCGCTGCTGCTGCGCCGCCAGCTGCTGGAGCTGCTGCTACTGCTGCTGCAGAAACGCCGAATTTTTCTTCCATCGCTGCGATTAATTCAACGATTTCAGTTACAGATTTAGAAGCAATCGCTTCAATAATTTGTTCGTTAGTTAATGACATAACAATCAATTCCTAAAATTAATAAAGTTAAATGAAGTAAGAAACGCTTAATGATTAAGCTGCTTCTTGTAATTTGTCGCGTAATGCCGCAAAAGTGCGAACAAGTTTGCCTGCCGCAGCTTCTTTCATTGTGCCCATTAAACGTGCAATTGCTTCTTCGTAAGTTGGTAATGTTGCTAAGAATTCAACATCTTGGATCTTACCTTCAAAGGCTGCACCTTTAATTTCAAACTTATCGTTTGCTTTAGCAAACTCTTTGAACAAACGAGCAGCTGCGCCCGGATGTTCGTTAGAGAACGCGATAAGTGTTGGACCTACAAACGTATCTTTTAAGCATTCGTAATCTGTGCCTTCAACCGCGCGACGTAATAAAGTATTACGAACTACACGCATTGTAACGCCAGCTTCACGTGCTGATTTACGTAATTCAGTCATTTTATCAACAGTTACACCGCGAGAATCTGCGATTACTGCTGAAAGTGCACCTTTGGCTGCTTCATTTACTTCAGCAACAATTGCTTGTTTGTCTTGAAGATTTAATGCCATTGGCTTTTAGCTCCTGAATACACTCCGATTTCTCGGAATTAATTTACCTCATCGAAAGAGTTATCTTTCAGACTAGGATGACTTCGGTGCCCAGAAGCAAGAAATATTCTTATTCTGTTCACCATCTACGTAGGATTATTAAGACGATTATTGCTAACCATTCCCTACGGTCTTGGACGGGGCTTGAATAGGTCAAGCACCAACCAGAAATTTTACGCTAAGCGTAATTTAGGAGCGAGATTATAGTGATTAATCTCGCTCTTGTAAAGTCTATTGTAGAAAAAATCTGCAGATCTTAACCGCACTTTCCTATTATTTTCTTACCGCAATCGCTTCGATTTCTAAGCCAACATCTTTTGGCAAGCGAGCAACTTCTACACAAGAACGTGCAGGGAAGTTAGGATGATTATTTTCTTTGAAGAATTTCTCGTACTCTGCATTTACTGCTGCAAAATCATTCAGATCTTTCACAAACACAGTAGTTTTCACAATATCACCCACGGTCAAACCCGCTTGTTCAATAATCGCTTTCACATTCTCTAAAGATTGACGCGCTTGAGCCACAATATCTTTCGGCACTTCACCATTCGCCGGATTAACGGGAATTTGTCCCGATGTTAAAACTAAATTACCTAAATCTACCGCTTGAACATAAGGGCCGATTGCGGCAGGGGCTTTTTCTGTATGAATGATTTTAGTCATGATATTCTCCTTTAATCTTGACGTATAAACACGCTTACTATCCTAACATATAAGCGTCTTAATCACTTATATGAGTATTCTTAATCAATCTCTTTTAATACATCATCAGAGAGTTCTTTCTGTGAACCTTCTTTCACTTTACCATCATTTACTTTAAATTCTAAATTCTGATAATAAGCTTCGCGGAAGGTGACATAAGGATCTTGTGCTTGATTTAGCAACTCGGTTTGGTCCAATGTTTTCGAGCGTTTATCTACCGCTTGCACACCGTATTTCACAAGTGACCACGGACCACCTACCCAATTCCAGAACGGATAGGTATAAGCTGCATCAACTACTGCCCCTGTTAATTGACGAGGTGTCGTCGCATTATAGATAGGCAACACAATATAGGCTCCCGCATCTACACCGTAGGTGCCCAATGTTTCCCCAAAGCTACGTTGATCATAAACCTGTAATTCTTTACTTGCACTTGCAAAGTCAAATAAGCCACCAATACCAAAGGTTGAGTTAATCCAAAAACGGTTGAAGTGAACAAAGGCTTTTTTCGGCTCACCTTCTAATAAACGGTTTACAAAGCTCACTGGCTCATCCAAGTTGTTTGCCACATTGGATAAACCTTTTGTGATCGGTGTCGGCACGTAATCACGCCAGCCTTTTGCTGCTGGTTCCAACACATAGCGATCCATGACTTTATAGTTAAAATCAAACATCGTACGGTTAAAACCTTCTAATTTATCATTGCGTTCACCATCAGCTTTAGTTGCACAACCTGTTAAAACAGCCGTTGCCATTAAGCCTACCGCAAGTAAAGGTGCTTTTTTCATTCCACTTTCCTATTACAAAAAATTGTCTTTATTCTAACCAACTTGAAAGATAACTACAAAAGAATTTATTTAAGCCTTGAGATTGCTCTTTCTGTTAGCCATTATTGAAATCGTATTTTTTAGTTTTCAAAAAATCACTTTTGTTCCCTGCATAAACAAAAAGTGCGGTTATTTCTAACCGCACTTTCTTCTCTATCAAATTAAAGTTTTGCTGAAAGCATCGCTTCTAATTTCTCTTGGTCAACTGCAAATTTACGAATACCATCTGCTAATTTTTCGACAGCCATCGCATCACTGTTATGTTGCCAGTAGAATTCAGCTTCAGTTAATGGTTGAGGTTTCGCTTTTACTTCACCTTTATACTCTAATTTACGCACAAGTGGAGCTGTGTTTTCTTGTAATTCTTTAAGTAAAGCAGGAGCAATAGTTAAACGGTCACAACCCGCTAATTCAGTGATTTCACCTACATTACGGAAACTTGCGCCCATCACCACCGTTTTATAACCATATTCTTTGTAGTAGTTATAAATTTTGGTTACAGAAATTACACCTGGGTCTTCTGCCGGAGCATATTCTTTTTTGTCGGTATTTGCTTTATACCAGTCTAAAATACGACCGACGAATGGCGAAATTAAATAAACACCCGCTTCAGCACATGCACGCGCTTGCGCTTCGGAGAATAATAAGGTTAAGTTACAGTTAATCCCTTCTTTTTCAAGAATTTCTGCCGCACGGATACCTTGCCAGGTTGAAGCAATTTTGATCAAAATACGATCATTTGAAATGCCTGTCGCATTATAAAGTGCGATAAGTTTACGTGCTTTTTCAACGGTTGCTTGGGTATCGTAAGAAAGACGAGCATCTACTTCTGTTGAAATGCGTCCTGGAACAATTTTTAAAATTTCTAAACCGATGTTTACCGCTAATTTATCTTCTGCATCAATTAATTGTTGCGTTTTGTCTGCACTTTGTGCTTTTGCATAAGCAACCGCTTCATCAATTAATGGTGCATATTGTGGTAATGCTGAAGCACTTAAAATTAAAGATGGGTTTGTTGTTGCATCTTGCGGTTGGTATTTTTTAATGGCATCAATATCGCCAGTATCAGCCACAACGACGGTCATATTACGAAGTGAATCTAACTGAGTTGTCATTATATTCTCCTTGAATGGACTTGTTTGAATCTAATCAAGTTACGATAGCATAATTAGCTTTAAAAAGGTAATTTCTCCAGGAAAATATTTGCGATAGGAAAAACCAATACATTCTAGACTTCCTTTCTCATATCATCACTTTTAGCAATTTTTTCGCGATTTATTAGATACAAATCACAAAATGTTATTTTTCTTCAAATAATTTCCTGACAAATCTTTACAAAAATGAATTTTTGAGCTAATAAGTGGAGGACTCTTTATAAAAATATCGCCTAATGACAAGGAGGCTCAAATGCAACACAAACTACTCTTCTCAGCAATCGCTCTTGCTCTTTCCTATTCTGCTCAAGCGGTTATAGTACCTGAGGGAACGCAATTAGATGAAAAACAGCATATCGTCATCAATAACGGGGCAGAACCACAAAGTTTTGACCCACAAAAAACCGAAGGTGTGCCAGAATCTGCCGTTGCTTATCAATTACTTGAAGGCTTAGTCACCTCAGACTCTGAAGGTAAACTTCAACCAGGTGTGGCTGAAAGCTGGGAAAATACACCTGACTTCAAAACTTGGACATTCCATTTACGTAAAGATGCTAAATGGTCAAACGGCGATCCTGTTACCGCGCACGATTTCGTATTTGCGTGGCGTCGTTTAGTGGATCCTGCAACTGCAGCGCCTTATGCAAGTTACTTAAGTTACTTACAAGTAGAAAATGCGCAAGACATCATTGACGGTAAGAAAAAACCGGCTGAATTAGGTGTTGAAGCAAAAGATGATTACACCTTTGTGGTTCATGCAACCAATCCTGTGCCTTATGCAGTCAGTTTAACGACTCACCAATCCTTATTGCCATTACCACAAAAAGTGGTCGAAAAATTGGGTGATGCATGGGTGAAAAAAGAAAACTACGTGGGTAATGGCGCCTATAAACTGACTAACCACATCATTAACGAAAAAATTGAATTTGAACGCAACCCACTTTATTGGAACGATAAAGAAACCGTAATCAATAGCGCGACATTCCTCGCTATTGAGAACCCAAGCACCGATGTAGCGCGTTATCGTGCAGGTGATTTAGACATGACCAATTATGGTTTACCGCCAGAACAATTCGCTAAATTACAAAAAGAATTGCCAGGCGAAGTATACATTACTCGTACCCTAGCAACTTATTCTTATGAGTTAAACAATAAGAAAGCACCTTTTGATAACGTGAATGTTCGCAAAGCCTTGAACTTATCCCTTGATCGTAATGTGATCACCGATAAAGTATTGGGCCAAGGTCAAACACCAACCTATGTGTTTACCCCAACTTACATCGAAGAAGGTCATCTCATTCAACAACCTGCTTATTCAAAAGAACCGATGGCACAACGTAATGAAGAAGCCATTAAACTCTTAGAAGAAGCTGGTTACAGCAAAGCGAATCCGTTGAAATTCAGCATTCTTTACAATACCAATGAAAACCACAAAAAAGTGGCCATTGCTGCAGCATCTATGTGGAAAGCGAACACCAAAGGTTTGATTGATGTGAAATTAGAAAACCAAGAGTGGAAAACTTACATTGATAGCCGTCGTGCAGGTCGTTACGATGCGGCACGTGCAGGCTGGAATGCGGATTACAACCAAGCCACAACATTCGGCAACTATTTCTTATCTAATTCGAGTAACAATACCGCGAAATACGCGAATCCAGAATATGATAAAGCGATTGCAGAATCTTATGTTGCAACTGATGCAGAAGGTCGTGCAAAAGCTTATGCGAAAGCCGAAGAAATTCTTGCAAAAGATTACGGTATCGTACCAATCTTTAACTATGTGAATCCACGCTTAGTGAAACCTTACGTAAAAGGTTATTCAGGCAAAGATCCGCAAGATCACATCTACTTACGCAACCTTTACATTATTAAACATTAATTCGTTGCTAGTATTTAAGTGCGGTTAAAAATTATCGCGTTTTTTGACCGCACTTTTCGCCCATTTTGGTTGGAGTTGTTATGCTCAAGTTTATTTTTAAACGGCTGTTGGAAGCCTTGCCAACGCTGTTTATTTTGATTACTTTTTCTTTCTTTTTGATGCGTCTCGCCCCTGGCAGCCCGTTCACTTCTGAACGTGCTTATCCGCCAGAAGTCATGGCTAATATCGAAGCGAAGTATCATTTAAATGAACCATTATATAAACAATATTTCCTTTATTTAGAAAATCTTTCCAAAGGAGATTTTGGTCCCTCTTTTAAATATAAAGACCAATCAGTCAATGATTTAATCGCGTCAGCTTTCCCTGTTTCCATAAAATTGGGAATGGTGGCCTTCGCCTTTGCAGTCGTGTTAGGGGTAACAGCAGGTACGCTCGCTGCTCTCAATCAAAATAGCCGTTGGGATTATATTCTGATGAGTTTCTCGATGCTTGGAGTCATTATGCCAAGCTTTGTCTTCGCACCAGTCTTGGTGCTGATTTTCGCCATTTATTTAGGGTGGCTGCCAGCTGGTGGTTGGAACGGCGGTACCGCCATGTACATGATCTTACCTGTAGCCTCCTTAACTATCGCTTATGTTGCAGGGATTGCGCGTATCATGCGTGGCTCGATGATTGAAGTGTTACATTCCAACTTTATTCGTACCGCCAAAGCTAAAGGACTTTCCACGTCGAGAATCATTTTAAAACATGCTTTGCGCCCTGCTCTTTTACCAGTGATCACCTATTTAGGGCCTGCTTTCGTAGGGATTATTACCGGCTCAATGGTCATCGAAAGCGTATTTGGTTTACCTGGCATGGGGTTATTATTTGTAAACGGCGCATTAAACCGCGATTATTCTTTAGTTTTAAGTCTCACTATCTTAGTGGGGACATTAACCATTTTATTTAATGCGATTGTGGATATTTTATACGCCATCATCGATCCAAAAATTCGTTATTAAGGATAAGTTATGACAGATTATCGTACTCAGCCGATTAATCAGAAAAATGCGGATTTTGTGGAACAAGTGGCTGACCGTATTGAAGAAATGCAACTGGAAGGCCGCAGTCTATGGCAAGATGCGAAACGCCGTTTTTTCCGCAACAAAGCGGCCGTTGCCAGTCTGATTATTTTGGCGTTTATTATTATATTTATCACCGTAGCGCCTTGGCTCTTCCCATTTACCTATGAAGATACCGATTGGAATATGATGAGCGCTGCACCAACAATGGAAGGCTATCACTTCTTCGGTACCGATGCCTCGGGTCGAGACTTGTTGGTGCGCACTGCTATCGGTGGACGGATTTCCTTATTGGTCGGTATCGCAGGTGCTTTCATTTCAGTAACCATCGGTACAATTTATGGCGCGATTTCCGGCTATGTAGGCGGTAAAACGGATATGTTGATGATGCGCTTTTTAGAAATTCTTAGCTCATTTCCATTTATGTTTTTCGTAATTTTGCTGGTGACCCTTTTTGGCCAAAACATTTTCTTAATTTTTATCGCTATCGGTGCCATTGCTTGGCTTGGTCTTGCACGTATCGTACGCGGACAAACCCTAAGCCTAAAAAATAAAGAATTCGTCGAAGCCGCCATCGTTTGTGGCGTACCTCGTCGCCAAATCATTTTGAAACACATTATTCCGAATGTATTAGGCTTAGTAGCAGTTTACGCCTCGCTTGAAGTACCGGGACTCATTCTATTTGAATCATTCTTAAGCTTCTTAGGATTAGGAACTCAAGAACCGATGAGTAGCTGGGGTGCACTCTTAAGTGATGGTGCTGCGCAAATGGAAGTCTCGCCTTGGCTATTAATTTTCCCGGCATTTTTCCTTTGCCTTACCCTATTTTGTTTTAACTTTATCGGTGACGGGTTGCGTGATGCACTCGATCCGAAAGATAGATAGGAGCGAATAATGAATCCTTTATTAGATGTAAAAAATCTCTACGTTCGCTTCAAAACACCAGATGGCGTCGTCATAGCAGTCAATGACTTAAACTTCACGCTGAATGCAGGAAGCACGCTCGGTATTGTAGGTGAAAGTGGTTCAGGCAAGTCACAAACGGCCTTTGCTTTAATGGGTTTATTGGCAGCCAACGGTGAAGTGGAAGGCTCTGCCATTTTTGAAGGTAAAGAATTAGTTAATTTACCAAATGCTGAGTTGAATAAAATCCGCGCCGAACAAATTTCCATGATTTTCCAAGATCCGATGACATCACTCAACCCATACATGAAAATCGGTGAACAACTCATGGAAGTGCTGCAATTGCACAAAGGTTATGATAAACAAACTGCCTTTGCCGAATCCGTGAAAATGTTAGATGCAGTTAAAATGCCGGAAGCCAAAAAACGCATGGGCATGTATCCGCACGAATTTTCTGGCGGTATGCGTCAACGGGTGATGATTGCGATGGCCTTATTATGCCGTCCAAAACTACTCATTGCAGATGAACCAACAACCGCTTTGGATGTGACGGTTCAAGCACAAATCATGACCTTGTTAAATGAGTTAAAACGCGAATTTAATACTGCGATTATTATGATTACCCATGATCTTGGTGTAGTGGCTGGTATCTGCGATCAAGTCATGGTGATGTATGCCGGGCGAACCATGGAATACGGCACTGCAGAACAAATTTTCTATCATCCGACTCATCCTTATTCTATTGGCTTAATGGATGCGATTCCTCGTTTAGATGGCAATGAAGAACACTTGGTGACCATTCCTGGCAATCCACCGAATTTATTGCATTTGCCAAAAGGTTGTCCATTCTCACCTCGTTGCCAATTTGCTACTGAACAATGCCAAACTGCGCCAAAACTGACTACATTTAATCACGGTCAATTACGTAATTGTTGGTTACCCGCGGAGAAATTTAACCTATGACAGTCTCAAACAACAAAGAATTACTCCTTGAAGTCAATCACTTAGGCGTCAGTTTTAAAATTAAAAATGAGAAATCCCTTTTCTTCGCCAAACCGCAAACCTTAAAAGCGGTGAAGGATGTCTCTTTTAAACTTTACGCAGGTGAAACCCTCGGCGTAGTAGGTGAATCTGGTTGCGGTAAATCCACACTTGCACGCGCTATTATCGGTTTAGTCGAAGCGAGCGAAGGGGAAATCTTATGGCTTGGCAAAAATTTGCGAAAACAATCAGCGAAACAATGGAAAGAAACGCGTAAAAATATCCAAATGATTTTCCAAGATCCGCTCGCCTCTCTCAATCCGCGAATGAATATTGGCGAAATCATTGCTGAGCCATTAAAGATCTACCAACCTCACTTAAGCGCCGCTGAAGTGAAAGAAAAAGTGCAAGCAATGATGTTGAAAGTCGGGCTTTTACCCAACTTGATTAACCGCTATCCGCATGAGTTTTCGGGTGGCCAATGTCAGCGTATCGGTATCGCTCGCGCATTAATCATTGAGCCGAAAATGATCATTTGTGATGAGCCCGTTTCTGCGTTAGATGTGTCGATTCAGGCTCAAGTGGTAAATTTATTGAAATCCCTGCAAAAAGAAATGGGGCTTTCCTTAATTTTCATCGCTCATGATTTGGCGGTGGTAAAACACATTTCTGACCGCGTATTGGTGATGTATTTAGGCAATGCCATGGAATTAGGCAGCGATGAGGAGGTATATAACAATACCAAACATCCTTATACCAAAGCCTTAATGTCTGCAGTTCCGATTCCCGATCCGAAATTGGAACGCAATAAGTCCATCGAATTACTTGAAGGTGATTTGCCTTCGCCAATTGATCCGCCGTCTGGTTGCGTGTTCCGTACTCGCTGCCTAAAAGCCGATGAAAATTGTGCGAAACAAAAACCACCTTTCACCAGCCAAAACAACAGCCATTTTGTGGCTTGTTTGAAAGTCTTATAAAACAAAAAGTGCGGTCAAAATTCACCGCACTTTTTACTTTTACAATCCTAACTTTTCTTCGATTACTTTGGCCAAATCATCTAGCATCGCATAACGCTTGCGATACATGGAACGTTTTTTACTCGGTACACCATCAAGATTTCTATCTATTTCTAAAGGTAATTCCCAATAGTCCTTCAACTGTCCACCTGATTCAGCAAAAATCGCATCATAATCTACGACATAATGTGAACTTTGAATAAAACGCGATTTATTTTGATATTTTTGTGGAATGCCCAATAACGTCTTAAAACCCAACGCTTTCGTCAATGCTTTCATCGTTTCCACCATCAAATAAGCAGGGCGCAAACCATGACAAGTTTTTGTGAGTTGCTTCACCATCTCTTTAGAACCCTCAAAATTGGGCCCCTGCACCACAGAAATAAGCAATGACTCGTCAAGTTTGGCAAAAGTAAGCAAATACACTAATTCATTACGTGGTTTATGCCATAACTCCAATACCCAATAGCCTTCCATTGGTTGGTGTGTGGTCATCGACAATATCATTTCAAAATCAGGAATCACTTCACCAAAACTTAATGACGTTTTATAAATAGGTGCTGAAAGTGCGCTCAATTTTTTAGGTAAAAAAAGTAGATTATCGCAGATAGCTTGGAAACGCTGTTTACTGTTAAAACGTTTATCTAAAAAACGATAAACTAACGGATAGCTATAATCTGCATGTTCATTTAATAACGTCACAAGAAAAGGATGCTGGTTAATAAATTGCTCAAATTGAGCAATTAATCCACGGTGTAAAAAAGCACGAAGACGATAACGTAGGCGCTTAAGCGTATAAGAACGCCCAGGTCTATCGGGATAAACGGCTTCCGCTTTTGGCCAGCGATATTGATTCTCTTGAGATTCCATAGTTATTAATATAATTAAAGAGGCTTTAAATCACACAAAGCGCGCATTCTCTCATAATTTCAGCAATTTTTCTATTTGTGATATGCTAGGATCAATTGATGAAAGGAACCATTATGTCTGAAATTAAACTGAATTATCATAAAACGCATTTTCTTACGAGCGCCCCAAATATTCGTTCCATCCCAGAAGATACTGGAATTGAAATTGCTTTTGCAGGACGCTCAAATGCAGGAAAATCAACCGCACTTAATGCGTTAACCAATCAAAAAAGCTTAGCCAGAACGTCCAAAACACCTGGTCGTACACAGCTCATCAACCTTTTTGAAGTAGAGCCGAATTGTAAACTGGTAGACTTACCTGGCTATGGTTATGCTGCCGTTCCTGAGAAAATGAAAATTGAATGGCAAAAATCCCTCGGAGAATATTTGCAAAAACGCGAATGTTTAGGCGGGCTTGTTGTTCTGATGGATATTCGTCATCCATTAAAAGATCTCGACCAACAAATGATCGAATGGGCAGTTTCTGCTGATTTACCAGTTATGCTGCTTTTAACTAAAGCGGATAAACTTAGTCAAAGTGCGCGTAGCAAACAGGTCAAAATGGTACGTGAAGCCATTTTACCCTTCCAAGGTGATATTCAAGTCGAAGCCTTTTCTGCACAAAATAAAATTGGCATTGATAAATTGGCTGCCAAGTTAGATAGTTGGTTTTCGCCACTTTTTTCGTAGTTTTTTATCAAGAAAAAGTCATTTCTGCGATCAAGATCGCAAAAAAAGCATAGGATGCATGATTTCATTCTGTGCTTTTTTTATAGTGCGAAAATCTGATTATTTTTGACCGCACTTTAAGGAATCTGAATGTCTCTTGCCATTGTTTATAGCCGTGCCTCAATGGGCGTACAAGCCCCTCTTGTTACCATTGAGGTACACTTAAGTAACGGAAAGCCTGGATTTACCTTAGTTGGTCTACCCGAAAAAACCGTAAAAGAAGCGCAAGATCGTGTCAGAAGTGCATTAATGAATGCCCAGTTCAAATATCCTGCTAAACGCATCACCGTCAACCTTGCACCGGCCGATTTACCCAAAGAAGGGGGACGATTTGATTTACCTATTGCAATCGGTATTTTAGCTGCATCAGATCAACTCGACGGTAGCCGTTTAAAACAGTTTGAATTCGTTGGCGAGCTCGCATTAACGGGTGAATTACGTGGCGTACACGGCGTGATTCCCGCCATTTTAGCTGCACAAAAAGCGAAACGCGCCCCCATTATCGCTTATCAAAATGCCAATGAGGCCTCGCTTGTTTCAGAACAAGAGACTTATTTTGCTAAAAACCTTTTGGAAGTCGTACAATTCTTAAATAATCAAGAAAAATTACCTTTGGCCTCATTACTCGCACAAGAAAGTGCGGTCGGATTTTCAGCTAAAAATCATTTAGATTTGACCGATATTATTGGTCAGCAACACGCTAAACGAGCACTAATGATAGCTGCCGCAGGCCAACACAACCTGCTCTTTTTAGGGCCACCTGGGACAGGTAAAACCATGTTAGCAAGTCGTCTCACTGCATTGCTCCCTGAAATGACGGATTTAGAAGCGATTGAAACCGCTTCGGTTACGAGTTTAGTACAAAATGAATTAAATTTTCATAACTGGAAACAACGTCCGTTTCGAGCGCCACATCATAGTGCCTCATTACCTGCCTTAGTAGGAGGAGGAACCATTCCAAAACCAGGCGAAATATCGCTCGCACATAACGGCGTACTTTTTCTTGATGAATTGCCTGAGTTTGAGCGTAAAGTGCTTGATGCGCTTCGCCAGCCATTAGAAAGTGGAGAAATTATTATTTCGCGTGCCAATGCGAAAATCCAGTTCCCCGCTCGCTTTCAACTCGTTGCCGCGATGAATCCAAGTCCAACGGGTCATTATACTGGAACACATAACCGAACCTCACCACAACAAGTGATGCGTTATTTAAACCGACTTTCGGGGCCATTTTTAGATCGTTTTGATTTATCTATTGAAGTCCCTCTTCTGCCACAAGGTAGCTTACAGAATACAGGAGATAGAGGCGAGACAAGCCAGCAAGTACGAGAAAAAGTGTTGAAAGTGAGGGAAATTCAACTTGCTCGAGCCGGTAAAATCAATGCGTATCTTTCAAGCAAAGAAATTGAACGGGACTGTAAATTACAAGATAAAGATGCATTATTCCTTGAGAATGCACTCAATAAGCTAGGACTTTCAGTAAGAGCCTATCATCGGATTTTAAAAGTCTCACGCACGATTGCTGATTTAAATGGCGAAAAAGAGATACAACAAACTCATTTAGCAGAAGCGCTAGGATATCGAGCGATGGATCGGTTGTTACAGAAATTGTCTGCGGCTTAAAAAATAAAAGGGCGAATGATTCGCCCTTTTTTATCTTCGATTCTTAGTAATAAGAATGTTCACCACGTTGGTGTTCTGTTACATCTCGTGCGCCTTTTAGTTCATTTGGGAAAAGTGCGACCAATTGTTTCTCTACACCATCTTTTAAAGTTACATCAACCATTGAGCAACCATTACAGCCACCACCGAATTGTAGAACTGCATAACCGTCATCGGTAATTTCAATTAACGTGATTTTACCGCCATGGCTGGCTAATTGTGGGTTGATTTGTGTTTGAATCACATACTCTACGCGCTCAATTAAAGGCGCATCATCTGCAACTTTACGCATTTTTGCGTTAGGTGCTTTTAAAGTGAGTTGAGCACCAAGCTCTTCGGTTACGTAATCAATTTCTGCATCTTCTAAAAACGGTAAGCTGATTTCATCTACAAATGCAGAGAACGTATCATACTTCATTTCAGTATCAGTCGCTTCAACTGAATTTGGCGGACAATAAGACACGCCACATTCTGCTCCAGGCGTACCCGGATTCACGACAAAAATACGAATATTTGTACCTTCTTCTTGTGTATCTAAAAGTTTCCGAAAATGTGCTTGTGCAGCATCTGAAATAAAAATTTGTTCCATAAATAAAGTCCTAATACTTGATGCAATATATCAAGAATGATACTCCTATACGGCAATTTTTTCTACATTTATTCCTATTTTTATAGATATAGACAAATCCTATCTTTAAAAATTTAGGCTCTCGCTAAGCCCCATACTTGAATTTCTTTTACACCTAATTTTCGAAGTTGTTTAGCTATCTCTGCCAGCGTTGAACCAGTTGTAATCACATCATCTACCAAAGCGACACGTTCATAAGGAAAAGATTTTTTGGTATTCACTGTAAAAGCATTTTTAAGATTGTGTCGTCGATCTTTCGCCGTTAAACCTCGTTGAGTGTGGGTATGTTTAATCCGTTTCACCACATGATGACAGTTAGGCACATCACACCAGCGACTTAACCAGTTCGCTAATAAATCAGCCTGGTTGTAGCCACGTTGCCACTGTCGAAAATGATATAGTGGTACGGGGATAATCGCTTGTGGTAGAGGGAGTCCATGTGTTCGTCTTGCCTCTCGCACCGCAAGATAAAGCAAACGCGATAAACTGCGATCTAACCAAAACTGTTTTTGGAATTTAAAACGATGAATAAGTGAAGAAAGTGGTTCGAGGTAATGCCCAATAATCACAATACGATCCCAAGCGGGTTCATTTCTCAAACAATGTCCACAGCCCATTGCATAATGCTGCAAGGGGGAACCACATCGCCCACAATAAGGGAAAGTTTTAACTTTCTTTTGGCATCGACTACACAATCCATTTCGACCAAGATGAATAGATCGCTTGCAATGCACACAGCTAAATTGAAAAAAATGAGAAAACATGAGAGAAATTGACTGCTCTTTTATTTTTTCGCTTTTTCAATTTGCTTAAAATGCTTTTCTTTCTTAGCCATTTCCATTCTTTCACCTTGTTTCAAAATATGAGGGGTCACAAAAATTACAAGCTCTCGCTTTTGATGACGTTCGCTTTCCTTACTAAATAAGCGTTTAATACCTGGAATATCGCCCAATAATGGTACTTTATCGACACCTTTCGTGATCGTATCGTGGAATACACCACCCAATACAATTGTTTCGCCATCTTTGGCAAAAACTTGCGTATTAATTTCCTGTTTATCAATGGATACCACTTCATTTTGCCCGTAAGCCACGCGATTACCCGGGGAATTTTGACTGACTAATAAATCCAATAAGATATTATTATCCTTAGAAATATGCGGAGTGACTTCCAATCCTAAGACAGCCTCGCGAAACTCTACTGACTGTGTATCATTTTTCCCATTCGTCACCACATAAGGAATTTCTGTCCCTTGTTTGATGCTTGCACTTTTCTTGTTGGTCGTAAGTAAGCGAGGGCTTGCAATAATTTCTACGTTATTTTCACGTTCAAGTGCGGTTAATTCTAAGTCTAATAATCGGCCATTAATTTTAGCCACTTGAAGTGCTAATGAGCCAGCTGGCGTGACCATTGTCGCAAAATTCACGTTTAAATTATTACTGATATTACTAAAGCCATTTGCATCTAGACTGCCACTCACTCTATGGGCAGCCTCAGTAGGATTAAAAATGCCCCAACGTACACCTAACTCTTTCAGGCTTTCATCAGTAATCGTCACAATACGTGCTTCAATGACAATTTGTTCAATGGGTTTATCCAGTTCTGCAATTAATTTTTTGATATTTTTGACAGAACGTGCATCATCCTGAATCAGTAACACATTGCTTCGATCATCAAATGTAATTGTGCCGCTAGGTGAAAGCAAAGAACCGCTCCCTGTTGTTAAAGATTTCATCACATCAGAGGCCTTAGCAAAATGCAGTTTAATCGTTGTACTCACAAGTGGTGTTTCACTAGACAAACTTTCCCCGCTAATTGCCATCGGTTCTGTCATTTTCTCTGCATATTGTTCATGTTGAGAAGGCTTACCCAAATAATAAATATTATTTTCTTGATAAAAAGAGAGCCCTTTGATTTTTGCGACAGAACGCAATAAACGATCAAAATCTACGTTCTCTAATTGTAATGAAAGCGTTCCTTCTAGCTCATCATCAATCATTAAATTAGCATTTTGCTCAAGAGCAAGTTGTTGGAGTGTCGCCACCATGGGAGCTTGCTTTAAGCGAAGTGAAAATACGCGATTCTCTGCCGCTGAGTAGGTTGTCCATAGGATCAAAAAACACATTAAAAACTGACCGCACTTTGTTTTTATTTTCTGCTTTATCATTTTAAAATCTCATTATGATTGAGCTCGTTTGTTCACATTGCCCTGCTTTATAACTTTGAAGCGTCACGCTGTTTTTACTCACTTTTTCGATTAAATAGCCTTCTTTTCCAATCCTCTGCCCGACTTGAACAGACAGAATATACCCATCATCATTAAATAACACTTCTGTCTGTTTACCATATTGCACGACTCCCACAACATGTAGCTGAGCCAATGGGCGTTCCTCCGCCAGTCTCGGCTCCGAATACACGCAAGTCGACACCGGCGGTAGGGTGAGCCCCTCTTTTGGATATTCGGTTTGTTCTCTTTGTTTACGATCAAAAGGATCTTGCGAAAATGCTGATACAGAAAAAAACGCTATCAAGATTAAGAAAAGCTTTTTCATTATTTGTCCTTATTTAGTTGGAAAATTAACTCGCATGTAATAGAAGCATTTTCCTCTTCATCTAATTTCTCAATGTTTAATTGAGTTAAAGAAAGTGTAGGAACATCGTTTAAAAGTGCGGTCAAAAATTGCTGTAAATCGACAAAATAGCCTTGCAATGACAAATGCAACAAAGTATGTTGAGAAAAATCCCAACGTAAATCCAACGCTCGAAGTCGCCCATTTAATAACGCCTGTACATGCTGATTAATTGGCAACACAGAATTAGCTAATTCTGGAGAAAGTTGTCGGCTGTCTGACTTTTGCCTTAAGGTTTGTAAAATCTTTTCCTGTTTATCCCACTCTTGCTGCTGCAAACTCAATTCTGCGTCAAGTCGATGTCGTTCGTTGCTATTTTCAACGTAACGAAAAACAGGTAAAAAGATGACCGCACTTAATGCACTCAACCAAAAGGCAGCATGGACCATTTGAGGTAATCGAAGCCATCTCCCAAACCAACTTTGTGCACTTTTTTGAACAAGCTCATGGATAAAGTTCCTCATTGCACAGACTCCGATAAATGAATATCAAATTGAAAAAATAACTGCTGTTGCACTGGCTGAAACTTAGTTAAGTTAACCTCTGTAAAATGGCGTTTGAGAAATTGATGTATCTCCTCAAACTCTTGTTGGCTTTCTGTCATGCCTGAAAGGACAATTTGCTTAGCATTGAGCGTAAATTCATCTAACTCGCCCTGTTTTAATGGCAGCTCAGTTAATAAATTAAGCATTCGATACACATATTTCGTATCCATTTCTGTCAGCTCATTCATTTCTTTCAGACTACTTTGTAGTTGCTGAACCTGAATGCGTTTCTGATGGACTTGATGAGTTATTTGTGTCAGTTTTTCTTTTGCCTGATTTAGAGTTTGCCCTTGTTGTTCATTGAGTTGGTTCAATCCAACAACAATCAAAACTGAGCAAGCTAGCCAAATTAAACCTTGCCACATAAAATGACGAAAAGCCTTTTGATGTTGTTCTAAGCGCCAAGGTAATAAATTAAGGCTAAACATCACCACTCTCCCGATTAATTGTAGGCAAAAGTGCGGGTGGTTTTAAAGATAAATCCACTAGCTTTAAATCGGTTTGCCAAAGTGCATTACCTAAAGCAATGAAAGGAAGATCTGTTTCGATACGCTGCCAATCCTGAGGCTGTAATTCGATTGTGTGTAAATTCAACATATCGGGCGTTTGATACACATAAACCTGTTCTATCGTTTCGGGAAAGCGTTGGATAAATTGTTGATAAAGTTCGGATAAATCACCTTGAGATTGCAAAACTTGTCGTTGTTGTAAGCGTTCACAAACGGCGAGACATCCTTGTTGATCTTGATATAAAAATAAGGTGTTAACCGGCTCTTGACCTAAAATGGCATAAAATGCACGTAAAATACTGTTATTCAGTAAATCAAGTGCGGTCAATTTTAGCGGCAAATATTTTTCTAATTCTGCATTGGCGCTTTCTTGTCGAATCGCCGTGATATCCAAACGGAAACCTTGTTTTAATGGCGTGGTAAGATAATCAAACCATAATTCATCCAAAGGAATCGGTAATTCTTTTTGCAAAATAAAACGACATTGTTGTTCACATTCCTGGGCATTGAGTGTTTGTGGTAAAATGAGCGTTTTAGACCAAGTTAAGTGGGGCGAAATGGCGCCAACAAAACAGCATTGACTGTTTTTTTGTGGCAAATGAGGCAATAACTGGGAAAAAATATCTTTTTGTTGCGTATTTAAACAAATTGATTGAACTTTGTGTAATTCATCTAGCCAAACAAAATAGAGGTTATCTTGTTGTTTACTCACACCAATTTGTAGTTTTTGCTGCTTTCTATTGGCAATTCCCATATTCTTTCCTATTCTTTAAGGGATTAATCTTTTATACTTAGCAGCCAAAATCATAATTTTTATTTTTTGAATATTCATTAAACCAGAGAGAATTTTACGATGCGGATCGCAAAATTAATATTAAGTACCCTATTTACGATATGTATACTGGGGTTAGTTGCCGGTGGAGTGTTTTATTTTCACTTAAAATCCTCCTTACCGTCGGTAGAAAGCTTAAAAACCGTTGAATTGCAACAACCAATGCAAATCTATACGGCGGATGGAAAATTAATCGGTGAAGTCGGTGAACAACGCCGTATTCCGGTGAAGCTAGAAAATGTGCCTCAACGTTTGCAAGATGCCTTCTTAGCAACGGAAGATAGTCGCTTTTATGACCATCATGGTTTAGACCCAATTGGTATTGCCCGTGCAATTTATGTTGCAGTCAGCAATGGTGGAGCCTCTCAAGGTGCAAGTACTATTACACAACAGCTTGCGCGTAACTTCTTCTTAACCCCAGAAAAAAAACTTATTCGTAAAGTACGTGAAGCGGTATTAGCGGTTGAAATTGAAAATACCTTGAGCAAACAGGAAATTTTAGAGCTTTATTTGAATAAAATTTTCTTAGGCTATCGTTCTTATGGTGTCGCAGCCGCTGCACAAACCTACTTTGGTAAAAACTTAGATGAATTAACGCTCTCTGAAATGGCTGTGATTGCAGGCTTACCAAAAGCACCTTCAACAATGAACCCATTATATTCACCAAAACGTGCTGAAGAACGCCGTAATGTGGTATTGGGCCGCATGTTGGATGAAAACAAAATCACCAAAGCAGAATATGATGCAGCCATCAAAGAGCCAATCGTAGCAAGTTATCACGGTGCAAAATTTGAATTCCGTGCAGACTATGTGACTGAAATGGTTCGTCAAGAAATGGTGAAACGTTTTGGTGAGGAAGATGCTTACACCAAAGGTTATAAAGTCTTCACAACTGTACTGTCAAAAGATCAAGCGGAAGCACAAAAAGCCGTACGTAATAACCTGATCGATTATGATATGCGTCATGGCTGGCGTGGTGGCGCGCCACTATGGAAAAAAGGTGAAGCTGTATGGGATAACGAGCGCATTGTCGCTTTCTTGAAAAAATTACCTGATTCAGAACCTTTTATTCCTGCAGCGGTAACCGCATTGGGTAAAAATGGTGCGGAATTACTTTTAGCTAACAATGAAACGATGACGCTGTCTTCAAACGCAATGCGTTGGGCAGGTAAATCACCCGTTAAAGTGGGTGAACAGATTTGGATTCGTAAACGTGATAACGGTGAGTGGGTGTTAGGCCAAATTCCAGCAGCTAACTCTGCATTAGTTTCATTAAACTCAGATAATGGTGCAATTGAGGCCATGGTGGGTGGTTTTAGTTACGAACAAAGTAAATTTAACCGTGCAACCCAATCTTTAGTGCAAGTAGGTTCTTCGATTAAACCATTTATTTATGCTGCGGCATTAGAAAAAGGTTTAACCCTTTCAAGCGTATTGCAAGATAGTCCTATCTCCATTCAAAAACCAGGACAACCCTTGTGGCAACCGAAAAACTCACCTGATCGTTATGACGGTCCAATGCGTTTACGTGTGGGTTTAGGCCAATCTAAAAACATGATTGCGATCAGAGCGTTACAAACTGCGGGTGTTGATTTCACCGCTGAATTCTTACAACGATTTGGATTCAAGCGTGACCAATATTTTGCGAGTGAAGCGCTTGCATTAGGTGCGGCTTCTTTCACACCGCTTGAAATGGCGCGTGCTTATGCGGTCTTTGATAACGGTGGTTTCTTGATTGATCCTTACCTCATCGAAAAAATTCAAGATAACACGGGTAAAGATTTATTTATTGCTAACCCGAAAATTGCTTGTATCACTTGTAATGACATTCCTGTGATTTATGGTGAAACCAAAGATAAAATTGATGGTTTTAAAGATGTTGCAGAAGTGGCTAATCCAGATAACCTAAAATCAGCGCAAGGTAATAACAACACGGATACGGAAGAAGGCGATCAACAACCTGAGAACGTACCTGACTTACCAGAGCTTCAAACATCAGCATTAAACGATGGTTCTGTTGATTTAATGGCTGATGCGAAAGACGGCGTGGCGAAACAAGAATATGCGCCTCGTGTGATTAGCGGCGAATTAGCCTTCTTAATTCGTAGCGCATTAAATACGGCGATTTATGGTGAACAAGGTCTCGGTTGGAAAGGTACCAGCTGGCGTATCGCGCAAAGTATTAAGCGTAGTGATATAGGTGGTAAAACCGGTACAACCAATAGTGCGAAAGTGGCTTGGTATGCAGGTTTTGGTGCAAACTTAGTCACCACAACCTATGTCGGTTTCGATGATAACAAACGCGTATTAGGTAAAGGTGAAGTAGGTGCGAAAACCGCAATGCCGGCGTGGGTCGCTTATATGAAAGCGGCACTTTCTGATATACCAGAACGTCAACTTGAACTTCCACCAAACATCATGGAAAAAACCATTGATAGTAACTCGGGTTTACTTTCTGAGGGTGGTGGTCGTAAAGAATACTTTATCGTTGGTACCGAGCCTAAACGCACTTATGTTGCAGAAATGCAAGAGCGCGGTTATTATGTCCCACCAGAGTTGCAACAACGCTTAAATGGTGGAACCGGCAAAACCAAAGACGCGATTCCAGCAACGCAACCAGAAGAATTATTCTAACGATTTAAATACTAAAAGTGCGGTTAATTTTGACCGCACTTTTTTACGTCAAAAGGACAAACCATGTTAAGTTATCGTCACAGTTTCCATGCCGGCAACCATGCCGATGTGCTAAAACACATCGTGTTGATGCTGATTTTGGAAAATCTCTCGCTGAAAGAAAAAGGTTTCTACTATCTCGACACCCATTCAGGTGTCGGTCGTTATCGCTTAAATTCTAACGAATCAGAAAAAACCGGCGAATATAAAGAGGGAATTGGGAGACTTTGGGAAAGAACAGATTTACCCGAAGAAGTTGCTCGCTACGTGGATCTCATTAAAAAGCTCAATTATGGCGGTAAAGAATTACGCTATTATGCTGGATCTCCAATGATTGCCGCGCAATTATTGCGTTCTCAAGATCGTGCATTACTGACAGAATTACACCCGAGCGATTTTCCATTGTTACGGAATAATTTTAAAGAATTCAAGAATATCACCACAAAATCAGAAAATGGTTTCCAACAACTCAAAGCGACACTTCCACCCAAAGAACGCCGTGGTTTAGTGCTTATTGATCCGCCTTATGAATTAAAAGAAGATTATGATCTCGTCGTGAAAGCGATCGAAGAGGGTTATAAACGCTTTGCAACAGGCACTTATGCGATTTGGTATCCCGTGGTACTACGCCAACAAACAAAACGCATTTTTAAAGGATTAGAAGCAACAGGAATTCGTAAAATTTTGAAAATTGAATTGGCTGTTCGCCCTGATAGCGATCAACGTGGTATGACCGCGAGTGGTATGGTCGTGATTAATCCACCTTGGCAATTAGAACAACAAATGAAGTCCATTTTGCCTTATTTGACCCAAACGCTCATCCCTGAAGGTACGGGAAGTTGGACAGTGGAATGGATTGTACCGGAATAATCCATTCCAAAACCGCGGTCAAAACGACCGCACTTTTAAATTTTAATTTTATTGGAATACAACACTAAACAAAGTGCAATAACCATAATTAAAATCGCGCCTGCGAATAAGATAGTATCAACTGAACTCTCATGATTCACAATAATCAGACGCAACATAGCGGTAATCCCCGCGTAAATAAAATAACGCAGAGGAAAGTGATAGCCGCTTTTAAAATATTGCACGATTAGGCCAATAAAACCGAAATATAAGAAAAACATCACGGCTTGTTCAGCAACATCATAAGGCACTACGCTTGATGTATTGAACACCATAATTGCTAAGCTATAGGTAATTTTAGCTAAAGCAATGATCAACACTAAAGCCAAAGCAATAAGTGAAAAACTTAATACCACTTTTAACACACTAGTCACTACTCGAGGCAGCTTTTCTAGTTCTTGAGATTCTTCCATAAAGTTCCTTTTTTGTTTTTTTGAATAACGAAAGGTGCGTATTTTAAAGGAATGTGATTTGGAGGTAAATAACCAAATTTAATCAAATAAAAAAGGCAGATATTTCTGCCTTTTCTTTTTTATATGAATGAATAATTACTCATCTAAGAAACTTCTTAAGGTTTCAGAACGACTTGGATGACGTAATTTACGTAATGCTTTTGCTTCAATCTGACGAATACGCTCACGGGTTACATCAAATTGTTTACCCACTTCTTCAAGTGTATGGTCAGTATTCATATCAATACCAAAACGCATACGTAATACTTTTGCTTCACGAGGTGTTAAACCTTCTAATACTTCATGAGTCGCCACTTTCAAGCTTTGTGCAGTCGCAGAATCTAATGGTAACTCAAGAGTTGAATCCTCGATGAAGTCACCTAAATGTGAATCATCGTCATCACCGATTGGGGTTTCCATAGAAATAGGTTCTTTCGCAATTTTAAGCACTTTACGAATTTTATCTTCTGGCATTCCCATGCGCTCAGCAAGCTCTTCTGGTGTTGCTTCACGGCCCATTTCTTGTAACATTTGACGAGAAATACGATTTAATTTGTTAATCGTTTCAATCATATGAACAGGAATACGGATTGTTCGCGCTTGGTCAGCAATGGAACGCGTAATTGCCTGACGAATCCACCAGGTTGCATAGGTTGAGAATTTATAACCACGACGGTATTCAAATTTATCTACCGCTTTCATCAAACCGATATTCCCTTCTTGAATTAAATCCAAGAATTGTAAACCACGGTTGGTATATTTTTTCGCAATAGAAATCACCAAACGTAAGTTAGCTTCAACCATTTCTTTTTTCGCACGACGAGCTTTTTGTTCACCTCGAGATACCGCATCGCAAATTTCACGCATTTGTTGGATAGTGAGATTCGTATGTTGCTCAATATTCGCTAAGTTATCTAAAGATAAACGGATACGTTCTTCATATTTTGGTAAACGTTTTGCCCAAGCTTTCGTTGATTTTAATGCTTTTGCTACCCATGCATCACTGCTGCCATTCGCAACAATCAGTGCCTCAAATTCATCTTTTGGCATACCTGCAATATCAACTAATACTTTTTGTAGTTGACGCTCTTCTGCACGTACACGTTTCATCATATTCTTCATTGATAAAACAAGTACATCAAATTGTTTTGGTACTAAACGGAATTGTTTAAAAATATCGGCGAGTTGAGCAATTTGATCTTTTGCACGTTTACCACTACGACCATGTTTTGCAATGGTCGCCAATGTTTTAGTATGTTGCTCTCTTAATGCTGCAAATCTTTCACGCGCTACTTCAGGATCGATGCTGTTATCTGAATCGCTGTCATCAGAACTTGAGCTGTTATCGCTTTCATCTTCCTCATCGCTCTCATCATCAACGTCTGCAGCAGATTCGGCACTTTCATCTTCATCAGCAAAATTTTCATCAATGTCCGCCGTTTCCTCTTCAGGAACATTTGGATCCACAAAGCCTGTGATTAAATCAGCCAAACGATAATTGCCTGCGTCAACTTGGTCATAATTATCTAATAATTCAGTTAACGCTTCTGGGTATGCCGCAATCGCAGTTTGGACTTCATCAATCCCTTCCTCAATACGTTTTGCAATGCTGATTTCATCTTCACGGGTTAAAAGATCAACGGTACCCATTTCACGCATATACATACGCACAGGATCGGTTGTACGGCCGATTTCAGATTCCACATTTGACAAAATCTGTGTTGCTTCTTCCACTGCATCTTCATCCGGAATCGTGTCATTCAACATCATTTCGTCACTTTCCGGTGCTTCATCAAGAACCGGAATGCCCGCATCATGCTGTAAAGTCTGCAACAACTTATCGTAATATTCTGGATCGATCAAATCTTCTGGAAGCAAGTCATTAATCTCCGCATAGGTTAAATAACCCTGCGTACGACCTAATTCCATAAGCTGTTCAATTTGTTCTGAATATTGCTCGGCGGTAGATTGTTGATTTTGTTCCATTTTTATTCCCGTTTTGCGTTATTTTTGGAAGATAAAAGCCCTTGTTTTGAACAGGAGATTTTACCATTGTTATGACGGATTAACTAACTGTTTTTTCTGCTCTTCTTTTCCCTTGAGCAAATTCACTAAAATTGCTCGCTCTTGATCAGTTAATCCTTCCGCCCTTTCTTTTGCAATCAGCATTTCAATGTCACGCTCAATCGCTTGAATATTCAATCGACGATAGTTTTGAGAGAATGCATTAATGATTTCTAAGTCATCTAATAGATGATCCCAAGAGGCTAATATTTCAAGGGGCTTACTGAATTCTGTATCACGAAAATATTCTAAAATTTGCCCTGTTGTAATGCCTTCTCGTTCACGGCAAAGTGCGGTCAATTTTTCGAGCAATTCGTAACCGGCCTCATGCTTTAAGGCTTGTAAACCCACATCCGAAATGCGATTTACTAACTGTGAATTCTGTAATAACAGCGAAATCACCACACGCATTGGTGTTTTCTTAATGGTTTTTTGTGGCGTTTTAGGTTTGGGTTCAGCCTTATCTATTTGATTTGGTATTAAGCTTTCAAGCTGTGATTGATCAAAGATCCCAAGCTTTTGCGCCAACATATTCCGCAATGAAAGACGAAGCATATCACCAGGGATTTGACGAATTAAAGGCGCCGCGAGTGCGACTAATTTGCCTCGCCCTTCTTGTGTCGAAAAATCCACCTGTGGACTTAAATGCGCAAATAAAAATTCTGTGAGAGACTGGGCTTGATCAATATATTCTTCAAACTTTTCTTTACCATATTGACGAATATAAGTATCCGGGTCTTCTCCATCTGGTAGGAAAATAAACTTGATTTGTCGTCCATCTTCCAGATAAGGCAAAGCGTTTTCAAGTGCGCGCCAAGCGGCATCACGCCCTGCTCTATCGCCATCGTAGCAGCAAATGACTTGCTCTGTTGAACGGAACAATAATTGAATTTGCTCCGAAGTCGTCGATGTACCAAGAGAAGCCACCGCATAATTCACACCAAATTGCGCTAATGCCACCACATCCATGTAGCCTTCAACCACCAGTAATTTTTCTGGTTCATCATTGATTTGTAAGGCTTCATACAAGCCATAAAGTTCATTGCCTTTATGGTACGTAATGGTTTCGGGGGAGTTCAAATACTTAGGTTTTTCATCCGTTAAAACACGTCCACCAAAGGCGACTGTTCGACCACGCTTATCCCGAATTGGAAACATAATACGATTACGGAATTTATCGTACACATTGCCACGATCGTTTCGAGAAAGCATACCTAAATCAAGCAACTTTTTCTGTTCTTCTCGATTTTTGCCGAATTGACGCAACACCGTATCCATCGCATTAGGTACATAACCAATTTGAAAACGAGCAATAATTTCTGGCGATAAACCACGTTGCTGAAGATAGCTTTGAGCAGGAATATTTAGCGGAAGTTGCGCTTGATAAAATGACGCAATTTCTTGCATCAAATCGTATAAATTACGTTTTGTCTGATAGCTCACATCCGGTTTATTGCCAAATTGGTTTGGGCGTTTTTCATAAGGCACTTCAAGCCCAGCCGAAGCAGCAAGTTCTTCAACGGCTTCAACAAATTCTAATTTGTCATAATCCATTAAAAATGAAATCGCATTGCCTTTCGCGCCACAACCAAAGCAATAATAGAATTGTTTTTTTTCACTTACTGTGAAGGAGGGTGTTTTTTCGTGATGAAACGGACAGCAAGCTTGATAATCTCGTCCCGCTTTTTTGAGTTTCACGCGTGCATTAATCACATCGACAATATTCGATTTTGTGAGCAGATCATCAATAAATTGGCGTGGAATTGAGCCTTTCATTGCCTTGCCTCCTTGAATACGATGCGAAAGTGCGGTTGATTTTGCGTGACTTTTTTTCGATGAGTTTAAAGCAACAAAACCGTGATACCCAAAAGGTTTCACGGTTTGTCTTAACTCGAGTTAGAAAATACTACAAATTAGTATAAACGGGTATTGCGCGCGTTTTCGCGAGCGTTACGTTTAGCGTGACGTTTAGCAAGCGTTGCTTTTTCACGTTTACGGATTGTAGTTGGTTTTTCATAGAATTCACGAGCGCGAACTTCTGCTAAAATACCAGCTTTTTCGCAAGAGCGTTTGAAACGACGTAAAGCTACGTCGAATGATTCGTTTTCACGTACTTTAATTACAGGCATAAGCCAATCACCTCAATGAGTTTAATTTAATTGCAATTTTAAATTTTTATTACTGCCGAATGAACGGCAAATTCAATAAAGGACGCAATTCTAATCGATCTTCCCTGCAAAAGCAAAGGAAAGATCGCCTATTTGCTGAAAATTTGGCGTTTGAACTGGTTTAAGCGGGCTAAACAAGGTAAAATCTTTGCCAATTTTTTTAATAAAATGAGAAGAAAATGCGTATTTTAGGAATCGAAACCTCCTGTGATGAAACAGGTGTCGCGATTTATGATGAAGATAAAGGCCTAATTGCCAATCAGCTTTACACGCAAATTGCCTTACATGCGGATTACGGCGGTGTGGTACCAGAGCTAGCTTCCCGCGATCACATTCGTAAAACGGCGCCATTGATTAAAGCCGCATTAGAAGAAGCCAATTTAACTGCTGATCAAATTGATGGTATCGCCTATACAAGTGGTCCTGGTTTAGTCGGCGCATTATTAGTCGGCGCAACGATCGCGCGTTCACTGGCTTATGCCTGGAATGTGCCCGCTATTGGCATACATCACATGGAAGGCCATCTACTTGCGCCAATGCTTGATGAAAATCGACCGCACTTTCCATTTATTGCTCTCTTAGTTTCAGGTGGACACACCCAATTAGTGCGTGTTGATGGCGTAGGAAAATATGAAGTCATTGGCGAATCCATTGACGATGCGGCAGGCGAGGCCTTTGATAAAACCGCGAAATTATTAGGGTTAGATTATCCTGGCGGTGCGGCACTTTCACGTTTAGCCGAAAAAGGATCAAAAGATCGCTTTGTGTTCCCTCGACCAATGACGGATCGACCTGGTCTTGATTTTAGCTTTTCAGGTTTAAAAACATCAGCGGCTAATACGATTAATCAAGCGATCAAACAAGAAGGCGAATTAACTGAACAAACCAAAGCGGATATCGCCTTTGCCTTCCAAGATTCTGTCGTCGACACACTTGCAATTAAATGTAAACGCGCCTTAAAAGAAACGGGCTACAAACGCTTAGTGATTGCTGGTGGGGTGAGTGCAAACAAAAAATTACGTGAAACCCTTGGCACCATGATGAAAAATCTCGGTGGAGAAGTATTTTATCCGCAACCTCAATTTTGTACTGATAATGGCGCCATGATTGCCTATACGGGCTTTTTACGCTTAAAACAAGGTCAGCATAGCGATCTCGCGATTGATGTAAAACCACGTTGGGCGATGGCCGAACTCCCTGCAATTTAAGGAAAAAATATGGAAAATATAATTAAAGTGAGAGCCATGCGTGCAGCTGGTATTGCTTGTTTTTTAGTGCTTGCGATTATTGGTGCATGGATTTTTACCACGCCAAGCAGTGATATTGTTGATGCTCTTGCTGAAGCAGGAAAAATGGTGGGCGGCGGTGCCACTTACGGGACATTTATGCTCGCAGCCTGTCCACCTGTTGCAGGATTCATTGCCTATTATTTCTGGAAATGGGTGATTAAATAATGGCAAAACTCTATTTTTACTACTCTACGATGAATGCGGGTAAATCAACCACATTGTTACAGTCTTCCTATAACTATCGTGAACGCAATATGAACACCATGGTTTATACGGCAGCGATTGATGATCGTTTTGGCGCAGGCAAAGTCACGTCACGTATTGGTATTCACGAAGACGCGAATTTATTTACATCGACGAGTGACCTTTTTGCCGAAGTGAGTCAACGTTTACAACAAGAAAACATTCATTGTGTTTTGGTTGACGAAGCCCAGTTTTTAACGAAACAACAAGTGTATCAGCTAAGCGATGTCGTAGATAAACTGAAGATTCCAGTGCTTTGTTATGGCTTACGCACCGACTTCCAAGCAGAGCTATTTGAAGGCAGTAAGTATTTACTTGCTTGGGCAGATCAACTAGAAGAATTAAAAACAATCTGTTATTGTGGGCGTAAAGCCAATTTCGTTTTGCGTTTAAATGAACAAGGTGAAGTCATTAAGGAAGGGGAACAAATCCAAATTGGTGGAAATGACTCTTATCTTTCGGTTTGCCGCTATCATTACAAAGAAAAGTGCGGTCAGCTTTAACCTCATTTTTCAATTTTATACTCGGAGGACAATTTTATGCTAAAGAACAAAACATTCGGCAGTGCCTTAATCATTGCAGGCACGACCATCGGAGCCGGGATGCTCGCGATGCCATTAACCTCTGCCGGAATTGGTTTTGGTTATACCGTTTTATTACTAGTCGGCTTATGGGCGCTTTTGGTTTACAGCGGTTTACTTTTTGTTGAAGTGTATCAAACAGCCGATCGCCTGAATGATGGCGTAGCGACTCTCGCTGAAAAATACTTCGGCATCACAGGGCGTGTCTTAGCCACTTTTAGCTTGCTCATTTTACTTTACGCCCTTTCTGCGGCCTACATCACCGGGGGCGGCTCACTATTATCAGGCTTACCAACGGCTTTTGGCTTTGAAAGTCTTTCCTCCGAACTTTCAATCATTTTATTTACTGTCGTACTCGGTGCCTTTGTGGTTGTGGGTACAAAAGGCGTTGATGGCGCCACTCGTATTCTGTTTATCGGCAAATTAATCGCCTTTGCTTTTGTTTTATTTATGATGTTACCAAAAGTGTCTGTCGATAACCTGATGGCCTTGCCTTTAGATTATGCTTTCGTGATCTCTGCGGCACCTATCTTCTTTACCTCTTTTGGCTTCCACATCATCATGGGTAGCGTGAATAGCTATTTAGATGGTAGTGTCACTCAATTCCGTAAAGCCATTTTAATCGGTACAGCCATTCCTCTTGTGGCTTATTTGGTATGGCAATTAGCGACTCACGGTGTATTAAGTCAAAATGAATTTGTGCAATTGCTCCAAGCAGATCCAACACTTAACGGTTTAGTCAATGCCACACGTCAAATCACCAACTCCCACATCATGGGCGAAATCGTGCGTGTGTTCTCTGCACTTGCATTAATCACCTCTTTCCTCGGTGTGATGCTAGGCGTGTTTGAAGGTTTAGGCGATTTATTTAAACGTTACAAATTGCCACACAACCGTTTAACGCTTACCATTGCAGCCTTTACGCCACCACTTGCATTTGCCTTGTATTATCCTGAAGGCTTTATCGCTGCATTAAGCTATGCGGGTTTACTCTGTGCGTTCTACTGCTTGATTTTACCTATTGGACTAGCATGGAAAACACGTCAAGCAAATCCAAATCTGCCTTATCGTGTAATCGGTGGTAATGTGACTTTAGTGATTGCATTAGTTATTGGTGTAGCGATTATGATCGTGCCATTCTTAATTCAAGCAGGCTATTTACCTGCAGTAGCAGGCTAAAGTGCGGTAGATTTCCAAGGCATTTTTCTCATAAAAGTAGGGCTTAAACGCCCTATTTTTTTATTTTCAAAAAATTTTCATTTTTTTACCTCTCTTAATCTTTCCTTAAGATTCTCTTGTTTAAATACACTCATCGAAAGGCAAACAATCCAATCGATAAATAAATCTGAAAAATGTTAATCACTTAAGAAAAGATTAAGATTTGAATGATTTAATACATCTGAAAGCAAAGCTTTCAACTTACTTTATGATTATCTTATTTAGGAGAACAAACTATGAAAAAATTACTTACTGTTGCAGCTATCGCATTATCTTCTGTTGCCGTATATAACACCGCAATAGCACAAGGATTTAATGATGGTCACAAGCACAACACCCAACAAGGTTTTGTCGATGAAAGTGTTATTGTAAAAACCGTTGATGATGCATTAAATGCCAATGATGACACTCCAGTTCGTTTAGACGGACAAATTGTAAAACAAATTGGTAAAAAGGATTTCTTATTTAAAGACGCAAGTGGAAAAGAAATTCAAATTGAAGTCAGCAAAAAAGCATGGAATGGTGAAACGATAGCACCTCAAGATAACATTCAAATTATCGGTAAAGTCGATAAAGAATGGAATAAAACAGAAGTGGATGTAAAACAAATCATCAAAAAATAAGTAACAAAATGACCGCACTTTTCTTAAGTGCGGTTAAAAATCCCAAAGGAGAAGAAAATGGAAAACGTACAAACAATGTCAGATCTTATGCAGCAAATTCAACAACGAATTTATTCAATAAAAGCCTCTGCCATGCAGCAACAAACAGAAATGAAACAGTCATTAAATGAATGTATTGAGCAAAGTGAAGCCATTCAAAATCAATTAGTTCAAAGCCAACAGCAATTAACATCACAATTGGAATACGGCACGGCAGTATTAATTGAACTGGAACAAGGGTTACAGCTAGATTTCAGTACAGAAATCGCCGAATTTGAACAGTTGTGTCAAAATGAAACCGCCGATACGACAGAATTAACGCAACGATTGGAACAGCATGTACAGGAAAAAATCACGTTCCAATTAAACGAATTAAAAGCCAAAACAGGTATAGCCTTACAAGAGATTGGTCAGGTGACACTCCATATTAAGCAGTTATTTGGGGCAGAAAAAAGTGCTAAAGTGAAAGGGTTGGCAAAATTAAAACAACGTTTATATAAACGTTTTGGTAAACAGATTATTGCTTCAAAAGAATGCTTGGCAAAACAACTGGAACGCGGAGCCAGTAAATTAAGAGCTTAAAATGTCCGCTATCGTTTATTAAGAAGAAAAGTTAAACCGCACTTAATCTTGAGATGAGATGAAGTGCGGTCATTTTTTTAGTTTTTTTTTCGATTGAGACGGTTAAATCTGAGCCAAAAATTCTTCTTCCGTTAAAACGGTAACACCTAATTCTTGTGCTTTTGTGAGCTTAGAACCCGCCGCATCACCGGCAATCACAAAATCTGTTTTTGCTGAAACCGAGCCGCTCACTTTCGCGCCCATGTCTTGTAATAAGGCTTTAGCTTCATTACGTCCCATTTGAGTTAAGGTTCCGGTTAATACAACCGTTTTGCCTTTAAAGCGGTTTTCTGTCACTTCTTTGGTTTCCACGGTTTCCCAATGTACGCCTTGAGCGATTAAATCATTCACCACCGCGACATTATGTGGTTCATGCCAAAATGCTAAAATACGATTAGCTACCACTTCGCCCACATCAGGCACTTGCTGTAAGGCTTCTAAATCTGCATTTTGCAAGGCTTCCAGGGTTTTAAAATGATTCGCTAAATTCAATGCCGTTGCTTCACCCACTTCACGAATTCCTAAAGCAAAAATAAAGCGTGCTAACGTCGTATTTTTTGCTTTTTCAAGGCTCGCTAAGGCATTTTCAGCTGATTTTGTACCCATTCTTTCCAAGCAAGTCAGCGTGGTTAAATCTAACTTAAATAAATCAGCTGGCGTATGAATTAATTCACGATCCACCAACTGTTCGATTAATTTACCCCCTACCCCATCAATATCCATAGCTTTACGAGAAACGAAATGTTTAAGCGCTTCTTTACGCTGTGCTGCACAGAACAAACCGCCTGTACAACGTGCTACCGCTTCGCCTTCAATACGAACAATTGCTGAATCACATACAGGACAAGTCTCAGGGAAAACAATCGGTCTCGCATCTGCTGGGCGACGGTCGTGTAATACGCCAATAATTTGTGGGATCACATCTCCCGCACGACGAATCACTACCGTATCGCCAATGGCAATATCCAAGCGTTCAATTTCATCACCATTATGCAATGTGGCATTACTTACCGTTACCCCTGCCACGAATACCGGTTCTAATTTGGCTACTGGAGTAATTGCCCCCGTTCTGCCCACTTGGAATTCTACATCATTTAGGCGAGTTAATTCTTCTTGTGCAGGGAATTTATAAGCAATCGCCCAACGTGGCGCTTTGGAAATAAAACCTAATTTCTCTTGTAACGCAATATCATTGATTTTCAACACGGTACCATCAATATCGTAGCCAAGAGCACTGCGTTTATTTTGAATATCACGATAAAAATCCAACACTTCATCTGTGCCGTTACATAAACGGATTTCTGGGTTTACTGGAATCCCAATAGACTTCAACCATTGCAGACGATCATAATGCGTATTCGGCAAATCTACCCCTTCTGCAATACCAATACCATAAGCATTCAATACCAATGGACGCTTACTCGTAATTTTTGGATCGAGCTGGCGCAACGAACCTGCTGCGGCATTACGTGGGTTAGCAAAGGTTTTCTCGCCTTTCTCTAAAGCCTGTTGATTTAAACGCTCAAAGCCTTCATGTGGCATAAACACTTCACCACGCACTTCTAAACGTGCAGGTGGATTGACCATTAAAAGTTGCAAGGGAATATTTCGAATCGTACGAATATTCGCGGTAATATCCTCCCCTGTTGTCCCATCACCACGGGTTGCGGCTTGAGTCAGTACGCCATTCACATACAAAATACTCACCGCTAAACCATCTAACTTAGGTTCACAGCAGAAAGTAAGAGGTTCAGGCAAACGAATAAGCCGATCTTCAATACGTTTTACGAATGCATAAAATTCCTCGTCTGAGAAAGCATTATCCAAAGAAAGCATTGGAATTTCATGACGAATCTGAGCAAAGCCTGACAGCGGTTTGGCGCCCACACGTTGAGTAGGTGAATCTGTCGTAATGAGTTCCGGATGAGCGGCTTCTAAGGCTTTAAGTTGATGAAATAAACGGTCATATTCCGCGTCAGGAATAGTTGGGTTATCCAATACATGATATTCATATTCATAACGACGAAGATCCTGACGTAATGTATCAATTTGTTGCTGAAGGCTCATAATGTTCTCTAACGGTTTACTCATTGAATTAAAAGGGCGAACCATCGGCTCGCCCAAAGTGCGGTTATTTTTTCGTGCGTTTTATGCGATGCGAGATAAATAATCTTGCTCAGCTACATCATCAAAAATCTCTTGCTGATCAGTCAATACCACACCACCTAAATCTTCTGCGATGGTTTTCGCTGCGCGAATCATCATACGTAAGTTAGCCAAATTATTACCTGGAGATGGCAACTGCATAAAGAGCACTACACCCATGGTTGAAAACTCGGCCATATTGTAATAATCAAACGTACCTGGTTGTTCAATGTTTGCCACGCTAAATAACACCGGGCTTGCCACACTTAAATCAAAATGGCGGTGATACATTTGACGCTCGCCAAAAATGAAACCGAGGTTTTCTAAAGATTGAGATAATTGTGGACCATAGAATTCACGATTTTGATTTGAAATCACATAAAGTTGAACAAAACCCGTGGTTTGTTTTGGTTTTTCAACCTCTACCGGTTCGTGGTAGTTAAAATGCACGTTCTCATGAACAGGTTCTTGAGTTGGATTTAATGACATCTCAGCTAATTGCTCACGCAGTTCAGGCGAGGAAGAATTCACACCGTCAAAATCATTGCTTTGTGCTTCTAGTTCTTCGATTGTCATTTCTGCTACACTTGGTTTCGGCTGTACATTCGTTTCAGGATAAACCACTGGCTCAGTTTTTGGCGCAGGAGCAGGTTGCGTTGTATTCATCTCATAAACCGGCTGATTTGGTAAGGAGATTTTAATATCGTCCACGCTTTTTTCTATTTGACGCGCATCCACTTGAACGCGCTGCTCATCAAAATTAAATTGCTGTTGGCTTGTCGCCTGCGGTGCTACTTTAGGTTGAACATGCTGTTGTACAGGCTGCGCCGCTTGAGCACGATGTGTTAAACGAATATCCGCATTAGGATCAGCAGCTTGCGAAAAAGGATTGACCTCACCGTTTTTAGAAGTGCGGTTAAATGTGTTCGCGCTTTTAAAATATTTTGATTTCTCACGGCGATTTGACCATAATCCGTGTACCACTAAGGCAATTAAAGCAATTACCCCTAAAATAATCAAAATGGTATTTAAGTCCATTTTTGTTGCTCCTTAACGCAATGATTTTTGCTAATCCTATCACATTTCCACAGGTGAAAAAATAGGAAAGCAAACAAGAGATTAAAAGGGATGAGATGGAATTTTTCTCAAAAAATATTGTCTTTCTGTGATATTTTGTATTTTTTACTTTTCAATTTAAAGGAACAATGATGATCGATCAAAATGAAATAAAATCTGCTTTCAATCATTTCGTAATGGGTTGGCATTTTATTACGCAAAAAGGCCTACGCCGTTTTGTGATTATGCCAATTTTACTTAACGTCGTTCTACTTACAGGCTTATTCTGGCTATTCGTTTCACAAATCTCCACGATGATTGACTGGGTGATGAGCTTTATTCCAGATTGGCTAAGCTTTTTAAGCGTGATTTTGCTTGTGTTGTCTATTGGCTCAATTCTCTTATTTTTCTATTTTGCCTTTACAACACTTTCAGGCTTTATTGCCGCACCGTTTAATGGATTGTTAGCAGAAAAAGTTGAAAAAATGCTGACTGGAGAAGCCGTTAACGATGATGGTTTTGCCGAAATTATGAAAGATGTGCCACGTATGCTAAATCGTGAATGGCAAAAACTATGGTACAGCTTACCGAAATTTGTAGGCTTGTTCTTATTAAGTTTTATCCCTGTTATCGGACAAACCATTATTCCTGTGCTGACATTCTTATTTACCTGTTGGATGATGGCAATTCAATATTGTGACTATCCGTTTGATAACCACAAGATTTCCTTTGGCATCATGAAAAATGCATTAGGCGAAAGACGCACACAAAGCCTGACATTTGGAGCATTAATCACCCTTTGTACCGCATTACCGATTGTGAATTTAGTCGTTATTCCCGTTGCAGTCTGTGGTGCGACCGTAATGTGGGTGGAAAATTATCGCTCACAATTAAAATTTGATATGAATTTTGACCGCACTTCAGGTTCAACACAAATTGTGACACGCTCCACAAGTACGGAAATTAAGCCTTCGGGAAACAGCATCGTGAATAAATAGCATTTAGTTATAAAATATAGCTATTAACTATTTTTTGAATTTAAAAGCTGGTGTTATAACTATTGCATCAAATAATTCCCAAATATAAAAGGACAGTAAGATGACAATTTATGCAGATAACTCATACTCAATCGGTAATACGCCATTAGTTCGTTTAAAACATTTCGGACACAATGGTAACGTTGTTGTAAAAATTGAAGGTCGTAACCCAAGCTTTAGCGTGAAATGCCGTATTGGTGCCAACATGATTTGGCAAGCGGAAAAAGACGGTATTTTAACAGCGGGTAAAGAAATTGTAGATGCAACCAGCGGTAACACCGGTATTGCTTTAGCTTATGTAGCAGCTGCGCGCGGTTACAAAATCACCTTAACCATGCCTGAAACCATGAGTCTTGAACGTAAACGTTTATTACGTGGTTTAGGCGTGAATCTTGTGCTCACTGAAGGCTCAAAAGGGATGAAAGGTGCGATCGCTAAAGCAGAAGAAATTGTGGCGTCTAATCCAAATCATTATGTGATGCTAAAACAATTTGAAAACCCGGCTAACCCAGACATCCACCGTCAAACTACCGGTGAAGAAATCTGGAAAGATACGGAAGGTAAAGTCGATGTGGTGGTTGCAGGTGTGGGTACCGGCGGTACAATTACCGGTATTTCTCGTGCAATCAAATTAGATCACGGTAAAAAAATTACTTCTGTAGCGGTTGAACCCACAGAATCGCCTGTTATCAGTCAAACCCTTGCTGGCCAAGAAGTGAAACCAGGTCCACACAAAATTCAAGGTATCGGTGCTGGCTTCATTCCGAAAAACTTAGATTTATCATTAATTGATCGCGTGGAAACTGTAGATAGCGATACTGCAATTGCGACCGCTCGTCGCTTAATGGCTGAAGAAGGTATTCTTGCGGGTATTTCTTCTGGTGCGGCTGTGGCAGCGGCTGACCGCTTAGCAAAACTACCAGAATTCCAAGATAAATTAATCGTCGTGATCTTACCTTCTGCATCAGAACGTTATTTAAGTACGGCGTTATTTGAAGGAATTGAGGCTTAGTGATTAAGCCTCGCTATTTCACTTTTAGATGTAAATAAAGGAACACTTATGAAAAAATCATTTTTTAGTACCGCACTTTTAGCAGCAGGATTAGCCCTTTCTACTTTTGCTAACGCCGGTGAAATTGCTGATCGCGTTGAACAAACTAAAACCTTATTAGTCGGTACTGAGGGCACTTACGCACCATTTACTTTCCACGACAAAGATGGCAAGTTAACTGGTTTTGATGTGGAAATTATCGAAAAAGTTGCGCAAAAATTAGGTTGGAAAGTCGAATTTAAAGAAACCGCTTGGGATGGCATGTATGCAGGTTTGAACGCTAAACGCTTTGATGTTATTGCGAACCAAACTAATCCAAGCCCAGAACGTTTAAAAAAATATGATTACAGTGCACCTTATAACTACTCTGCTGGCGTAATCGTGACTAAAGCCGATAACGATAGCATTAAATCATTCCCAGATTTAAAAGGTAAAAAATCAGCACAATCTGCAACTAGTAACTGGAGCAAAGATGCGCGTGATAATGGTGCAATCATCGTGACTGTAGATAGCTTGGCTCAAAACCTTGAGGCGGTAAAACAAGGTCGTGTTGATGCAACAGTAAACGATAAGCTTGCAGTATTAGATTACTTCAAAAAACAACCTAACTCAGGCTTAAAAATTGCTGTAGAAAGTGATAAAAAAATCCCAACTGGTTTTGCTTTCTTGAAAGGTGAAGAACCGCTTATTGCAAAAGTGAACCAAGCACTTGAAGAACTACGCAAAGACGGAACTTTAAAACAAATTTCAATCAAATGGTTTGGTGATGACATTACTCAATAATTGGTTAGCAAGCCTTCCATTTATGACCACAGAACGAGCTGATTATGTAATCAGCTCGTTTTGGCCTATGATGGAAGGGGCAATTTTATATACGATTCCCCTGGCGGTCATTTCCTTCTTTTGCGGTTTATTCATTGCGGTTATCGTGGCTGTGATTTGCACACTACCGCATCCCAATTTAATGACCAAAATTCTGCAGGGCATTTGCCGCACTTATATTTCAATTATTCGTGGCACGCCAATGTTGGTGCAGATCTTCATTATTTTCTACGGTTTACCTGAAGTTGGCATCAAACTGGAGCCTTTCCCAACTGCAATTATTGCATTCTCCATTAATATTGGTGCTTATGCAGCAGAAACAGTGAGAGCCTCTATTCTTGCTATTCCTAAAGGTCAATGGGAAGCCTCTTATGCAATAGGCATGAATTACACACAAGCTTTCGTGCGTACCATTATGCCGCAAGCTTTACGTATTTCCGTCCCTTCGCTATCAAACACATTCATTAGCACAGTGAAAGATACGTCTCTTGCTTCACTCGTTTGGATCGCTGAATTATTCCGTGTGGCGCAAAACATCACAGCTGAAAACTACGAATTTATTTTAATTTATAGTGAAGCGGCTCTCATTTATTGGGTATTCTGTTTTGTGCTGTCGATGGGACAAACCCGTCTAGAAAAACACCTTTCTCGCCATTTATAAGGACTGGTTATGTTAAAAGTCACGAATATTCAGAAAAGTTTTAATGGCCACCATGTATTAAAAGGCATTGATTTTGAAATTAATAAAGGTGAAGTTGTTGCCATTCTAGGTCCGTCAGGTTCAGGCAAAACGACCTTTTTACGCTGTTTAAATTTACTCGAACGCCCGGAAAAAGGGGTATTAGCATTTACTGATGGAAGCTTAACTATTGATTTCGGCAAAAAGATCAGTAAATCCGATGAACTAAAATTGCGTCGACGTTCCTCAATGGTGTTCCAACAATACAATCTATTTCCCCATCGCACTGCACTCGAAAATGTGATGGAGGGCATGGTGGTTGTGCAAAAACAACCGAAAGAGACTGCACGTGAAAAAGCCTTAGCATTATTGGAAAAAGTTGGTTTAAAAGCAAAAGCGGATTTATATCCCTCTCAACTGTCTGGTGGTCAACAGCAACGTGTCGGGATCGCCCGAGCTTTAGCTGTTAAACCCGATATTATCTTGTTAGATGAGCCCACTTCTGCTCTCGACCCAGAACTTGTTGGTGAAGTGTTACAGGCACTCAAAATGCTCGCACAAGAAGGTTGGACTATGATTATCGTCACCCATGAGTTGAACTTTGCCAAAGACGTAGCAGATCGCGTGATTCTTATGGAAAATGGTCAAGTTGTTGAACAAAATACAGCGGCAAACTTCTTCAGCCGCCCTCAACAAGAACGTACAAAGCAGTTCTTATTGCAAGCTAAAATGCCTGCAGGATTAAACGATTATTGTATTTAATCCCGGATTAAATATAAAAAGAGCAGTCAAAAAATATCATGAATTTTGACTGCTCTTTCTATTTGAATAAATTACATAATAGCATTATAGAATACTGCTGCTAAAGCCGCACCGATGAATGGCCCCACAACTGGAACCCAACTGTATCCCCAGTCAGCTTTAGTTTTTAATGTACCACCAAGGAAGAGACCTAAGGTTAAGCGTGGACCAAGATCTCGAGCTGGGTTGATCGCATAACCGGTTGTGCCACCTAAGCTCAAACCAATTGCCCAAACTAGAATCGCTACTGGTAATGCTCCGATAGAGCCTAAACCAATTGGCGTGCTCTCTGCCGTGCCAGGTAAAGTGATGTTTGCCCCTGCAAGATAGAAAATTACGAAGACAAGTACGAAGGTGCCAACGATTTCGTTCACTAAGTTGATTGGATAGTTACGAATTGCTGGTTCAGTACAGAAACAAGCGCGTTTTAAGCCCTCTTCTTCGGTCGCTGCAAAGTGATCTTTATACATAATGTAAACCAACAACGCACCTACCATGCCGCCCACTACTTGTGCCGCGATGTAGCCTGGTACCAATTCCCAAGCAAATGCGCCTTTCATTGCCACACCAAGTGTTACCGCAGGATTTAAGTGTGCCCCACTGTAAGGACCTGTCACAACAACGGCCACATACACCGCAAATGCCCACGCGGTAGTAATCACAATCCAACCAGAACTTTGCCCTTTCGTTTTATTTAAACATACGTTGGCTACCACACCGTTACCTAACAGGATTAAGAGTGCTGTGCCAAAAAATTCTGCAAAATAGACATTCATAAGAGAATCTCCAAATAATGATTAACTTAATGATTTCATTAAAGAAATCTTGATTTGCAATTCGTTTCGTTGTTTGATCAAATATTGAGATACTCAAAGTGAGTGGCGCCATTATCTAGTTTTAACCAATTAATTCAATAGATAAAATCGATCTATTTTCTAAAAATGCGACAAAGATCACATTATTTTGTGCGTTAACGCAATCGTTTACATATTTTAATAAAAAAATCTGTGACCCCCATCACAAAACCAAACATTGCTTATTCCAATTAAGTTCGAATTCAATTAAGTTAGGCTCGCAATTTGTTCGTTTAAGCTCAAAATTTCTTCATTCATTTAATGAGAGTGCCAAGCACTCTAAGGAATAGAACCATGACAGACAAAAAATACATCATCGCTTTGGACCAAGGTACCACAAGTTCTCGTGCAGTATTATTAGATCACAATGCGAATGTTGTCGAAATCGCCCAACGTGAATTTACACAAATTTATCCACGCGCAGGCTGGGTGGAACATAATCCAATGGAAATTTGGGCAACACAAAGTTCAACATTAAACGAAGTCGTTGCAAAAGCAGGCATTACCTCTGACGAAATCGCGGCAATTGGTATTACTAACCAACGTGAAACCACCATTGTGTGGGAAAAAGAAACCGGCACACCGGTTTATAACGCGATTGTGTGGCAATGTCGTCGTACTGCAGATATTACAGACAAACTTAAAGCGGATGGTCATGAAGACTATATCCGCAACACCACAGGTTTAGTGGTGGACCCCTATTTCTCGGGTACAAAAGTGAAATGGATTTTAGACAATGTAGAAGGCGCGCGTGAAAAAGCGGAACGCGGTGAACTTCTATTTGGTACCGTAGATACCTGGCTTGTATGGAAATTAACCCAAGGCCGTGTGCACGTAACGGATTACACCAACGCATCCCGTACCATGTTATTTAACATCCATACGAAAAAATGGGATGACAAAATGTTGGAATTATTAAATATTCCACGCTCTATGCTACCTGAAGTACGCAATTCGTCCGAAGTGTATGGTCAAACCAACATCGGGGGTAAAGGCGGCGTACGTATTCCTGTTGCGGGTATTGCGGGTGACCAACAAGCGGCACTTTACGGCCATCTATGCACACGCGCAGGCCAAGCGAAAAATACCTATGGTACAGGTTGCTTTATGTTGCTTCACACCGGTGATAAAGCCATTACCTCTAAAAATGGTCTATTAACCACCATCGCTTGTAACGCTAAAGGCGAACCTGAATATGCCCTTGAAGGTTCTGTATTTATTGCTGGCGCTTCAATCCAATGGTTACGTGATGAACTCAAAATCGTTCATGATAGCCACGACTCTGAATACTTCGCACAAAAAGTCTCTGATAGCAACGGGGTATATGTTGTTCCTGCCTTTACCGGTTTAGGTGCTCCATATTGGGATCCGTATGCACGCGGTGCAATTTTCGGTCTTTCCCGTGGCTCTAACCGTAACCACATCGTACGTGCAACCCTTGAATCCATTGCTTACCAAACTCGTGATGTATTAGAAGCAATGCAATCTGACTCAGGTCAACGTTTACAATATTTACGTGTCGATGGTGGCGCAACCAACAATAACTTCTTAATGCAATTCCAAGCAGATATTTTAGATGTGAACGTAGAACGTCCAGTGGTGAAAGAAGTGACTGCACTTGGTGCGGCTTATCTTGCTGGTCTTGCCGTTGGTTTCTGGAAAGATTTAGATGAGCTTCACGACAAAGCCCGTGTAGAACGTACCTTCACACCAGATAATGATGAAGAAAAACGTGAACGTCGTTATAAAGGTTGGAAAAAAGCGGTTAAACGCTCATTAGAATGGGCAAAAGAAGACGCGGAATAATCCCTTCTAGCCAATAATAAAGTGCGGTCAAAATCGCTTGTGTTTTTGACTGCACTTTAATGCTTATTCCCGACTTATCTACCAAACAGCGAAGCCCAAAATCCTTTTTTATTTTTAACTTTCTTTTGCTTCGCTTCTTCCATTCTTTGTTTGACATAATTTACCCAAACTTGATGGGGCGCATCAAAATCAAATGATTTCATAAAATCATAAGGAATTTTATATTCTGCTAATGGATTTATATCAATCAATTCTTTTGGCGCTATAGGACTATCAATACCCAAATCAAAACCGTGGATTGCTGCGATTTTGGCATACATTAAAACTTGCGGTTGCAAGTAAAAATCAAAATGTAAAAGTGTGTCTTTTGCTGCTCGTTTAGCAAGCTTAAGTTCGAGTAATTTATCTAAAGCCTCTTTCATTCCTTTTATATTTTTATCTGCTAATGCCACATAAAATTCATGATCAGGAATGCGCTTTAAATCGCTACGGGCTTTTTTCTCATCATTTAAGAACGTGAGTGCGCGCTCTTTTAATAATTGCCAATCGCCACTTAACGCCAATAAAGTGTTCGCATTAAAAAAAGGTCTGGTATCTGTTCGTTTATAGGGAACTGAAATATCGACAATTTCATCACGATGTTTAATTAAATAATCAATTAACTTTTGATTATCTGAAAGCAAACTCATAAAAAAGAAATTTGTATTAATTCCGTTGTACGCCCATTGAAAATCATATTTAGACAGAATCCCCAAGAAACCAGCAATAGAAGCATTTTCTTTAAATCCTGAAATATTATTTTCTAATAAATACTTAGAGGCTAATGCACGATGGAAATCATTTAAATAATGAATTAAAGAAAAAACATTACCTGTAAAATTATCTATAGGAGCTAACGTTGAAAACAATTCTTTATGATTAAATTCAGTATATTCATCTACTCTAGCCAGAGTAAAATTCTTAGCTTCATCATAGGTTTTAGCAATCTCACTACCTAAAAACACTTTATATTTTTCCATCAAAACCTACTTAATTTTTATAGCTAATGCAGAAGGAACAACAGGTCCACACGCATAAATAAAAATATAAAAACATGTGTGGATTTTCAAATCTGTATACGCCGATCTTGCTTAAATATCAACCGCACTTTTATTTTATCAATTAGCTATACTGCTGCCGATACTTCTCTAAATTATCTTGAAAATGCTGAATGTAGTATTCGATATCTTTTTCTCGGTAGCCAAGAATTCGTCCGATTTCACGTTCCACTTTTGGATCAAAACCATTAACAGTGCTTGCAGGAAGTAACACTTCCATTTGTTCAGCGAGTGCAAGAGATTGAGGTAAATAGACAATAAAATCAGTTAAGCAGACATCATTAATATGACGTTGCACTGTTTTTGAATGAAGCATTCCTTGCTCAAGATAAGGGAGAAAGGCGTCAGGAATACCAAGCTCCTGATTGAATAATGCCACTTGCTTTTCGCCCCTTAACATTAATTCCAGCTCCTTGCCTTCATGCGGCCCAAGAATACCTTTTTCCATAAGAATATTCCTTTCGTTGAAATAAAAAAGGGGATTGGATGATTGACCAAATCCCCTTCATTGTACGCCTATTTGGCCACAATGTTCATCTAAATGACGAAATTATTTTTTCCAATTTTTCAACGCATCGGCAAAGGCATTACCCATCGCACTATTTCCTTTTGGATGACGATCTTGGCGAGGTGCATTACTTCTTGGTTTTGCACTTAAAGTGCGGTCAGATTTGCCGTCATTTTTGACCGCACTTTCATCTAATCGCATCGTCAACGCAATACGTTTACGCGGCACATCCACTTCCAACACTTTCACTTTCACGATATCGCCGGTTTTCACTACTTGATGTGGATCTTCTACGAATTTATCGCTTAATGATGAAATATGTACTAAACCATCTTGGTGAACACCAATATCCACAAATGCACCGAAGTTAGTCACATTGGTGACGGTACCTTCTAAAATCATACCTGGTTTTAAATCGGTAATTTCTTCCACGCCTTCTGCGAATACTGCAGTTTTAAACTCACCACGCGGATCGCGCCCTGGTTTTTCCAACTCTTTGAAAATATCTTGAACGGTTGGTAAACCAAATTGCTCATCAATAAATTGCTTAGCATCAAGTTGGCGCACCACACCCGCATTCCCCATTAAATCTTGGATAGATTGCGCGGTAGCTTGCAAGATTTTTTCGACCACAGGATAAGCTTCTGGGTGAACACCTGAAGCATCAAGTGGATTTTTCCCATCTGCAATACGCATAAAGCCTGCACATTGCTCAAAGGCTTTTGGCCCTAAACGAGGCACTTTTTTCAATTCGCTGCGGCTTTCAAAACGACCATTTTCATCACGATATTCCACAATGTTTTGCGCTAAAGTTTTCGTCATTCCAGCCACACGAGCTAATAATGGTGCAGATGCGGTATTTAAATCTACGCCTACCGCGTTTACGCAGTCTTCCACCACCGCATCAAGTTTACGCGCAAGTTGGGTTTGGTTTACATCGTGTTGATATTGCCCAACACCAATGGCTTTCGGTTCAATTTTCACTAATTCCGCCAATGGATCTTGTAAACGACGGGCGATAGAGACTGCACCACGTAAAGACACATCTAAATTCGGGAATTCATTTGCCGCAAATTCAGAAGCAGAATAAACCGATGCGCCCGCTTCACTCACCACAACAGTTTGTGGTTTATTTTCTTTGATTTCTTTAATCACCTCTTTCGCAAAACGTTCGGTTTCACGAGAAGCCGTACCGTTACCAATGGCAATTAACTCTACGTTATGTTTGCGGATTAAGCTGAAAATCGCCACTTGCGCTTCAGCTTCACGCCCCGTGTGTGGATAAATGGTGGTGGTATCTAATAATTTACCTGTGTTATCTACCACCGCGACTTTAACCCCCGTACGCAAGCCAGGGTCCAAGCCCATGGTACTTTTCGCACCAGCGGGTGCTGCCATTAAAAGTGCGGTCAGATTTCGGGCAAAAACATCAATGGCCTCTTCTTCCGCTTTTTCACGTAAACTTGCCATTAATTCCGTTTCTAAATGCAACGAAACTTTGATTTTCCATGTCCACGCAATCACTTGCTCACGCCATTTATCCGCAGGCTGACCAGTAAAACGTACATCCAAATAATCACGAATAATTTCTTCGCAATAACTTTGGCGACTTCCCTCTTCCGCATCAGGATCAGCATTTAAGTTTAATTGTAAAATACCCTCATTACGTCCGCGGAACATGGCCAATGCACGGTGAGAAGGCACATTTTTCAATAATTCTTGATGGTCGAAATAATCTTGGAATTTTGCCCCTTCCGTTTCTTTACCTTCGATCACTTTAGATACAATAACGGCATTTTTTGCTAAATAATCACGGACTTTCGCTAATAAACCCGCATCTTCAGCAAAACGCTCCATTAAAATATAGCGTGCGCCATCAAGGGCTACCTTAGTATCTGTTACGCCTTTATCAGCGTTCACAAATTCCGCGGCAGCCGTTTCAGGATCATTTTTCGGCTCATTCCAAAGTAAATCAGCCAATGGCTCAAGACCAGCTTCAATCGCAATTTGCCCTTTTGTACGACGTTTTGGTTTGTATGGCAAATACAAATCTTCTAATTCGGTTTTACTTTGTGTCGCATGGATTTTATCACGCAATTCGTCGGTCAATTTCCCTTGCTCTTCAATAGATTTCAAAATGGTTTGACGACGATCTTCTAATTCACGTAAATAAATTAAACGGGTTTCAAAATGACGAAGTTGGGTGTCATCTAAACCACCTGTGGCTTCTTTACGATAACGAGCAATAAATGGAATGGTGTTGCCATCGTCTAATAATTGAATGGCGGCGAGGATTTGTTGGGGTTGAACGGTTAATTCTGCCGCAATAATTTGGCTAATTTGTTGATTTAACATTGTCATACTTCTTTGTTATTAAAGGATTCAATAAAAACGGGAATAGAATACTGGTTTTAGACAACAGGCTCAAATATAATTCAAAAAAATTTCTTTTATTTTTATTATGGCAAAATCAAATTACATTACCCGTCAAGGCTGGCTTGCGCTTGACCAAGAACTTAAGTTTTTATGGAAAGAAGAACGCCCCAAAATTACCCAAGCGGTTTCAGATGCCGCGGCGCTTGGTGACCGCAGTGAAAACGCGGAATATATTTACGGCAAACGTCGCTTACGTGAAATTGATCGCCGCGTGCGTTTTCTTTCCAAACGATTAGAAGTGCTACAAATCGTGGATTACCATCCGAAACAAGAAGGTAAAGTATTTTTCGGTGCATGGGTTGAGCTAGAAGATGAAGAGGGAGAGGTGAAGCAATATCGCCTTGTCGGCTGCGATGAATTCGATCCTGCTAAAAACTGGATCTCCATTGATTCTCCCGTCGCGCGCGCTTTAATCGGGAAAGGCGTTGATGATGAAATCCATGTGGAAACACCCTCTGGCAAAGTGGTGCTCTATGTAAACCGAATTTGGTATGAGAAATAGTTAATCTCAAAAACAAAAGAGCGGTCAAATTGACCGCTCTTTTTATTCTATCAATCAGACAGATTATGCTTTATCACCAATTAATACAGACTCTAACGCAATTTCAATCATATCATTGAAGGTTAATTGACGTTCTTCTGCTGTAGTTTGTTCGTGTGTACGAATATGGTCTGAAACGGTACAGATACAAAGTGCTTTTGCACCATATTCTGCTGCTACACCATAGATACCCGCAGCTTCCATTTCTACGCCTAAGATGCCGTATTTTTCCATCACATCAAACATTTCGAAATCTGGCGTGTAGAATAGGTCTGCAGAGAAAATATTCCCTACGCGAACTTGCTTACCTTTTTCTTTCGCAGCTTGAACCGCTGCTTGTGCCATATCAAAATCAGCAATTGCAGCAAAATCGTTATCTTTGAAACGGATACGGTTTACTTTTGAATCAGTACATGCGCCAAGACCGATGATAACATCACGTACTTTAACGTCCATACGTACGGCACCACAAGAACCAACACGGATGATTTTTTTCACGCCGTATTCAGTAATTAATTCTTTCGCATAAATTGAGCAAGATGGGATACCCATACCGTGACCCATAATAGAGATACGACGACCTTTATAAGTACCGGTATAACCCAACATATTGCGAACATTGGTCACTTCTTTCGCATCTTCTAAGAATGTCTCTGCAATGTATTTTGCACGAAGCGGATCGCCTGGCATTAATACAACATCTGCAAATGCGCCTTCAGGAGCGTTAATATGTGGAGTCATTGTTTTTTCCTCTTGTTGATAAATAAAAAGTCATTTAAGCAAACGTTTTCGCTTGCTTTAAAGTACAACACCACGAATGATTCGTGGTGTTGAGAGATAAAGTGCGGTCAAAATTCACCACATTTTAATTACATTGCTACGCCGCTTAACTCGATGAATAAACCTGCGATAGTCGCACTCATTAAGTTAGCTAATGTACCCGCTACAACTGCTTTTAAACCTAAACGAGCCACATCACCACGACGATTTGGTGCCATACCACCGATACCGCCGATTAAGATTGCGATAGAGCTGAAGTTAGCAAAACCACATAATGCGAAAGTAATGATGGCTTTAGTTTTTTCACTTAATACAACTGCTGTATCTGGTTGTAAGTATTTCGCGAACTCTAAGTAACCTACGAATTCATTTACGGCTAATTTCATACCAATCATTTGACCGGCGATGGCAGATTCATCCCAAGATACACCGATTAAGTACGCTAATGGTTTGAAGATCCAACCAAAGATTGATTGTAATGTTAAATCACCGTAACCGAACCAGCCGCCTACACCACCTAAAATACCATTAACTAAAGCAATTAAACCCACGAAAGCGAGTAACATCGCACCTACGTTTAACGCTAATTGCATACCTGCACTCGCACCACCTGCCATTGCTTCAAGCACGTTGGTTGGTTTTTCGCTATCATCCGTTTCAGGTTGTTTATCGTTAAATTGTTCAGTTTGTGGGAATAAAATTTTCGCAAATAATAAACCTGCTGGTGCAGCCATGAAAGATGCTGCGATTAAGTAAGTCAACGGCACGCCCATTCCTGCATAACCTGCCATGACTGAGCCCGCGATAGAAGCTGTACCACCCGCCATAATAGCGAACAATTCAGATTGGGTCATATTTTTAATGTAAGGACGAACTACTAAAGGTGCTTCAGTTTGACCAACGAAGATATTCGCTGCCGCAGACATTGATTCTGCTTTAGATGTACCTAATGCCGCTTGCAATGCACCACCGATCACTTTGATGACCACTTGCATGATGCCTAAATAGTAAAGCACCGAAATTAAACCAGAGAAAAAGACGATGATTGGTAACACTTTCACCGCAAAGATAAAGCCGGCATTTGAAGGATCTGCTAAGCCACCAAAGACGAAGTTAATCCCTTCATTACCATAAGCGATAACATTTGATACACCATTTGCTGTCGCTTGCAATGCATCACGACCAAACGGCACATACAAAATAAGGGCCGCAAATCCGATTTGGATCGCCAAAGCCCCTAATACAGTACGTAAATTAATCGCCTTACGATTATTTGAAAATAATACGGCAATGATCAGTAATACGACAATGCCTAAAACGCTACCTAAAATACCCATTTTTTTCCCCTAGGTTGGTTAGATAAGTAAGTGAATAAAATTGTCCTATTCTACTTGTTTTTCGGTAAAAAGTCGGAATATTTTTGCTACTTTTCGGTATGTTTGCTTATAAAATGGTCACAATTTTGGTCAGACCACAAGATTTCGCATAGTTTTCAAGCGCTTGAGTCTGCTCAACGGTTGGAACATAAGGGGTGAGTCCTTCGGTATCTCGTGCACCTTTTGTGTGCATTCGAATAATTTTCAACAACACATCCGGATAGTCTTTCAATAAGGACGCAACCTTTTCCACCAACTTTTCTGCATCAAAAAAATTTGCCACATAAACTAACCGCACTTCTTCCACTTTATTTAATGGTAATAATTTCGCCAAGTTCTTCAAATTGCGATCTAAGTTTTCTTGCTTGATATGTTGGTGAGTGGGGATGATGTTTTTCGGGACAATGCCTTGGCGATTTTGTCTATCAAAGCACAAACTCTGTAAGCCAACTCCTTCTCCTTTCAAATCAAAGAGAAATTTGTCCGTGACATCAATTAAAGGACGAATTACTTCAAATTCAAAGAAACCACTGCTATCTAAATAGCAAGTTAGCCCTTCCTCACGTAGTTTTTGAAACAATGGAACGAGCTTTTTATGATGAATGGTGGGTTCACCGCCAGAAACTGTTACACCACGAATGAAAGGTACTGCATCCATTACTTGCTCATACAAATACTGCAGACTGACTTGATGAGCCCCTTCTGCATAACGAGGAATGGTTTCTGGATTATGGCAATAAAGGCAGTTTAACTTACAACCTTGTAAGAAAATACTGGTACGATTCCCCTGCCCTTCTACATTAGAAAAAGGAATAATACGATGCAGGGGAACATAGATATCAGAAAGTGCGGTCACAAAAACGCTGTTTTCTAGAGTAAGTTATCACTTACACAAGCTTCATTTGGAAAATCACTAATTCCGCTTGGCAGCAAAATGTGAAAACCGCTTTAAGTACATATCCCTCTTCAACCTGTTGAATTTCAGACTGAATTTGACAAGGTTCACTTTCTACATCACGTGCTTTTAACGTGAAATATTCCAATGCGCCTTCTGCATCTTGACGAGTGGCGTAAAACTGCTCGATAGGTAAACTACAATCGCTGTTATCAAACAATGATTTCATATCGAAAGTATTACAACCTACACATTCAATTGGTTTTTCAGTTTGAATGGCCATCTTTTTCTCCTTATCTAAAAAAGCCGTGATATAACACGGCTTATTAAGTTTAAAATTATTTTGCAACGACAAAGCCGACGGCTTCGTACACTTTGGCAAGGGTTTCTTTCGCTCTTGCGCGGGCTTTTTCTGCACCTTGACGTAAAATCTCGTCTAAAAGTGCTTCATCATTACGATATTGATAGAAACGTTCTTGTAAACCAGCAAGTAAGTTTGACACTTCATCTGCAACGGCTGTTTTTAAGTGGCCGTACATTTTGCCTTCAAATTCTTTTTCAAGTTCTGCCACAGATTTATCGGTTACTGCAGAAAGGATATCTAATAAGTTAGACACACCCGCTTTGTTTTTTACGTCATAACGTACAACAGGTGGTTCATCAGAATCTGTTACCGCACGTTTAATTTTTTTCGCCACCGATTTAGGATCTTCAAGCAAAGTCACCACGTTATTACGGTTATCATCTGATTTTGACATTTTTTTATCAGGATCTTGTAAAGACATAATACGCGCGCCTGCTTTGCCTAAGAAAATTTCAGGAATCGTGAAAATATCACCATAAAGAGCATTAAAACGAGCGGCAATATCGCGAGTGATTTCTAAATGTTGTTTTTGGTCATCCCCTACCGGCACGCTTTTCGCTTGGTAAAGTAAGATATCTGCTGCCATTAAAACCGGGTAATCAAATAAACCCACATTAATATTTTCGGCATAACGTGCTGATTTATCTTTAAATTGAGTCATACGGCTCATTTCACCAAAATAAGTGTAGCAGTTTAATACCCAGCTTAGTTGAGTATGCTCTGGTACATGAGATTGCACGAAGATCGTGCTTTTATTCGGATCAATGCCACAAGCCAAGTAAAGGGCAAGTACATCAAGCGTTGCCTTGCGAAGTGCTACAGGATCTTGGCGTACAGTGATGGCATGTAAATCCACCACACAGAAAATACACTCATAATCTTCTTGCATTTTCACCCAGTTGCGAAGTGCACCTAAATAATTCCCGATAGTTAATTCGCCGGAAGGCTGCACGCCACTGAATACAATTGGTTTTGTCATTGGTTATCCTTTCATTCTGTAAACTGAATTGGCGCTATGATAACAAAAGATAGGGCGTTTTTTAATGATTGAGTTCAAAACAATGTGTAAAAATGCTATATTACGCCCAAAATTTCTACAGCTTACAATCTATAGTCCCAATGAAAAATTATAATGATATGGCTCTGGCACTTGCCGGTGTTTGTCAATCTGTCTTATTAATCAGTCAATTAGCACAAAAAGGCGACGTTGATCATCAAGATGCATTCCAAACCACCATTCATTCTCTTCTCATTACTCAACCCGAAGATACATTAGCCGTATTTGGCGGTGATGTTCAACATCTTAAAGTTGGATTAAACACACTTATTGAGCAACTCACTCAATTAAATGACAAAAATTTATTGAATTATTGGGGCAGCCTGTTAGCGTTAGAGAGTAAATTAAACAAGCAACCTGAAATAAAACAAGAACTTGGTCGCCGTATTGCTCGTTTACCAGAACAACTTTCTTATCACGACAATCAATTTGATGATGAGATGTTTTCTATCATGGCAAATATTTATGTCGATACAATTAGCCCTTTAGGCAAACGCATTCATATTATTGGTTCGGCATATCATTTACAGCAACAAAATGTACAAGACAAAATTCGTGCGTGTTTGCTAGCCGGCATTCGCTCTGCCGTCTTGTGGCGTCAGGTCGGTGGCAGCAAATGGCAACTGTTGTTTCATCGTAAAAAATTAGTGCAAGCGGCACGACAACTCTACTCAACTTTAAATTAATCCTTGGAGAACTCTTATGCAACTTTCCGCATTAACCGCTCTTTCCCCGATTGACGGTCGTTATCAAGATAAAGCCACTGCATTGCGTGGTATTTTTAGTGAATTTGGCTTGCTCAAATTCCGTGTCACCGTGGAAGTACGTTGGTTACAAAAATTGGCGGCGACCGCTGAAATCCAAGAAGTTTCTTCTTTGTCTAAAGAAGCAAACGATTACCTTAATAAAATTGTGGAAGAATTCAGTCTTCAAGATGCTGAACGTATCAAAGAAATTGAGCGCACCACGAATCATGACGTCAAAGCGGTTGAATATTTCTTAAAAGAAAAAAGTGAAGCTTTACCAGAATTAGCCAAAGTCTCTGAATTTATTCACTTTGCTTGTACCTCTGAAGATATTAACAACCTTTCTCATGCCTTGATGTTAAAAACGGCGCGTGAAGAAGTGATCTTACCTGAATGGCAAAAACTGATTGATGAAATTACCCGTTTAGCGAACGAATATAAAACCATTCCATTACTTTCTCGTACACACGGCCAACCTGCCTCACCAAGTACTGTGGGTAAAGAAATGGCAAACGTAGTTTACCGCTTAAAACGCCAATTCAAACAACTCCAACAAAATGAAATCTTAGGTAAAATCAATGGTGCTGTGGGTAACTACAATGCACATTTATCTGCCTATCCAAATATCAACTGGCACAAATTTAGCGAAGAGTTTGTCACCTCATTAGGTTTAGATTGGAACCCATACACCACGCAAATTGAACCTCACGATTACATTGCGGAATACTTTGATGCCGTGGTACGTTTTAATACTATCATCATCGACTTCGACCGTGATTTATGGGGCTACATTGCATTAAATCACTTTAAACAACGCACTATCGCGGGTGAAATTGGTTCATCCACCATGCCGCATAAAGTGAATCCTATCGACTTCGAAAACTCAGAAGGTAACTTAGGTTTAGCCAATGCTGTGATGACTCACCTTGGTCAAAAATTACCAATTTCTCGCTGGCAGCGAGACTTAACCGACTCTACTGTATTACGTAACTTAGGTGTGGGTTTAGGTTATTGTTTAATTGCGTATGCTGCAACGCGTAAAGGTATCAGCAAATTAGAAGTGAACGAACAACATCTCCGTGATGAACTCAACCAAAACTGGGAAGTTTTAGCTGAGCCAATTCAAACGGTGATGCGTCGCTATGGTATTGAGAAACCATACGAAAAATTAAAAGAACTCACTCGTGGTAAACGTGTTGATGAAAAAGCAATGCGTGAATTCATCGAAAAACTGGATATTCCGGCTGATGAAAAAGCCCGTTTACAACAACTTACCCCTGCCACCTACATCGGTGCAGCCATTGAGTTAGTAGAAAAACTTTAAGAAATAAAAGGGCTTTATAATGCTCTTAAAAAATTAAAGTGCGGTCAAAAACACCAGAGATTTTGACTGCACTTTTTATTCTTTTTTACTATTTCCCGTTTCATCATTCACGCTTAATAAATAGCAATCGTGCGTGATCATACACCCAATTAAAAATAAAGGTATAAACTGTCACCATCACCGTTAAACTGAAATCCATCATAAAAGCTGTAATCCAATCCACTTTTAAAAAGTAAGCAATGATCGGCACAGTGAAAATAAGCAAACCACCTTCAAATGAAATGGCATGTAAAGTACGAAATATGACGCCTCGCTTTTCTCGCGGCCCCGTAAAGACTTTATCAAGGAAATAATTAAAGATGAGATTCCATAGCATGGCTGTTAAGGAAACCAGCACCATGGAACCAAAGAGAATAGACACACTTTCTTCTGTAAAGAAATACAAAGCGAAAACGGAAAGCAACACAACCGTGGTTTCAAACAAGATTGCGTGAAAAAGTCGCTCAAGAAAACTCATTTGTCATCCTTTACAAAGAAAAAGTGCGGTCAAATTCGCCGCACTTTTCATCAATATTTGATTAATTGGTTTTTAATTTATTCCAATATTTTTCGTAAATATCCACTGCTTCACCCACATCGCCTTGCATAATGCCTTTTTCAATATTTTCAGCTGATGGGAACAAGGTTGGGTTATTCGCCATTTCTGGTGAAAGTAACGCTTTCACGCCTTCATTTGGCATAGAGAAACCCATTTTTTCAACCACTAATTTCGCATTTTCTGGGCGAAGTAAGAAGTCGATAAATTTATAAGCACCCTCTGTATTTTTCGCACCTTTTGGAATCGCGTAATTATCCATCCAGAAAATCGCCCCTTCTTTTGGATACACAAATTGGATACTTGGATTTTCTTTGTGGGCTAAATAAGCCGAACCATTCCATAACATACCAATAGAGGCTTCACCTTGAACAAACGGAACTTCTGGCGAGTCAGAGTTAAAAGTCACCACATTTGGTAACAATTTCACTAAACGCTCATAAGCCGCTTTAATATCTTCTTCATTCGTGGTGTTTGGTGATTTACCATCTAAAAGTAATGCAATGTGGAACACTTCACGCGCATCACTGGTTAATAACACTTTGCCTTTAAATTCTGGATTCCATAAGTCAGCCCAGCTTGTAATTTTGCTTGGGTCAATATCATCCGCATTCACGCCAATACCGGTTAAGCCATAAACGTAAGGTAAAGAATATTTGTTATTTGGATCAAATTCCTTGTTTAATAAATTTGCTGGAATTTGTTTAAAATTACTTAATTTGCTGTGATCAAGCTCTTGTAACATGTCTTCTTTCGCCATTTTATTGACGTAATAGCTTGATGGGAAAACTAAATCGTAGCCACTACCTGTACTAGAGGTCAGCTTCAATTTAGCATACATTTCTTCATTACTTTCAAAGGTAGAATAAATCACTTCAATGCCCGTTTCTTTGGTGAATTCCGCAACCAAATTAGATGGCACATAGTCAGTCCAGTTATAAACATACAATTTTTCAGCAGCAAGAGCAGCAGAAGTTGCAGCAAATGCAACGGCAGAAAGACAAAGTGATTTGATGTATTGAACAGCATTTTTTTTCAATTTATTGACCTCCTCAGGACAATCAAAATAAACCTTAAGTAATCGTTTACTTGTATAAACTTGGGGGAGTATAGCACCTTTTTAGCAAAAGGTTTGACATATTTTCCCATCAGGGTAAGATTCCCTCAATTTCAATTTTATGTTAATAAATTAGACACCAATCATGCTCGAATTCGCTCATCAAGAACATATCAAATCTTATTATTTCGACAGCCGAAACCAAGCCTTCGAATTGCCGCCTCTCACTCAGCAAGAAGAAGCGGATGTTTGTGTTATTGGTGCGGGTTTCTTCGGTTTATCCGCAGCCCTTGAATTAGCAGAAAAAGGCAAGAAAGTCATTGTGTTAGAAGGCGCAAGAGTAGGATTTGGTGCTTCCGGCAGAAGTGGCGGTCAAGCTATCAATGGTTTTGAAGAAGGCATTGACGAATATATTGGTCAAGTGGGCTTCGATAAAGCGAAAAAACTTTGGGATATGTCGCTAGAAGCCATTGATATTATTGATGAACGCATTGCGAAATATGGTATTCAATGTGATTGGAAAAAAGGCTATGCCACATTGGCGCTGAATGAACGTCGAATGGACGATCTCATTGAAATGGAAAAAGCCAGCCACGCGACTTTTGGCTATGACAAGATGCAACTTTGGGATAAAGCCAAACTTAAACAACATTTAGGCAGTGATATTTATGTAGGCGGCTTATACGATAGTAATTCTGGCCACTTACACCCATTAAACTATTGCTTAGGCTTAGCAAAAGCTTGTTTAGATTTAGGCGTGCAGATTTACGAACAATCCCCTGTTGTGGATTTAGTAGAAAAATCAGGTTGTATTGAAGTCAAAACCGATAAAAGTGCGGTCATTTCTCAAGATGTTATTTTAGCGACCAATGCCTATATCGATGCACTACCAAAATCCATTCATCGCGGCATTAATCGTAAAATTTTGCCGGTAGAAAGCTTTATTATTGCGACTGAACCTTTAGATCAAGCCACGGCTGATTCCGTGATCAATAATGGCATGTCTGTTTGCGATAACAATATCTTGCTCGATTACTATCGCTTGAGTGCGGATAACCGTTTGTTATTTGGTAGTGACTCAAGCTCAGAAAAAGATATGGTGCAAATTATGCGTGGCAATATGTTGCATGTTTTCCCACAGTTAGAAAATGTCAAAATTGACTATGGCTGGGCAGGGCCAATTGATATGACAATGAACGCAAGCCCGCATTTTGGTCGTATTTCACCGCATATTTACTTTGCACAAGGTTATTCTGGACACGGTGTCGCACTCACTGGACTTGCAGGACGCATTATTGCAGAAGCAATTTTAGGTAATGACGAACGTTTGAGAATTTTTGAAGGGTTGAAAGTCCCTTCGTTTTACGGTGGAAAATATCTTAAAAACTTAGCCACCAAGATCGGCGTACTCTATTACAAATTCCTCGATCGTTATCGTTAATTAAAAAACAAAAGGCGTGTTAAATACACGCCTTTATTGTTTCGATGACATTTAAGGTTTAATGTCTCGTAAAATAGGATTTTGCATGGAAATCAAGGTTTCCGTCGATTGAATTTCATCAATTAGCTGAATTTTAGTCGCCAGCACGGAATGTAATTCAGCAATCGTATGTGTCATCACTTTAATAAAAATCGAATAGTTACCCGTGGTGTAATAGGCTTCCACCACTTCATCAAAGGTGTCTAACTTTTTAATCACTTTTTCATAATCTTTTGCACTTTTCAAAATAATGCCAATAAAGCAACACACATCGTAACCCAACTTACGCTCATCAATAATCGCTTTTGTCCCTTCAATCAGGCCAGACTGACGCATTTTCTCTACGCGAACATGAATTGTACCTGGACTCACCCCAAAGCTCTTTGCCATTTCTGCATAAGGTGTACGAGCATCTTTTGTCAGTACTCGGAGAATTTGTCGATCAAGTGTATCGATATTGTGCATAAAACACCCCCTGTTAGATCTTTTTTAAAATATCTTCTTTATTTTTGATAATATTCAATATTTAAAACAATGTAAAGAAATTACTTGAAATAAATTGCAATTTTATTGAATAATGCACAACAAATCTTACCAATTATTATAAAAAGAAGGATAAATATGAAAAAGACGTTTATTTTACAACAACAAGAAATTAGCTTTGTGAAGAACACCTTTACTCAAAACTTGATTGAACAACTTGGCATTATCGAAGTACAAGGTCCAATCCTTAGTGAAGTTGGCAACGGTATGCAAGATAACTTATCAGGCATTGAGAAAGCGGTTCAAGTAAACGTGAAATGTATCCCAAACGCCGTTTATGAAGTCGTTCACTCATTGGCTAAATGGAAACGCCATACTCTCGCACGTTTCCACTTTAAAGAAGGTGAAGGCTTATTTGTTCATATGAAAGCATTACGTCCAGATGAAGATTCATTGGATCAAACTCACTCTGTTTATGTGGACCAATGGGACTGGGAAAAAGTGATTCCTGAAGGTCGTCGTAACTTTGCTTATTTAAAAGAAACGGTACGTTCTATCTATCGTGCAATCCGTTTAACTGAATTAGCCGTAGAAGCTCGCTTTGACATCCCATCAAGCTTACCAAAAGAAATCACCTTCGTTCACAGTGAAGATTTAGTGAAACGCTACCCAGATCTTTCAAGCAAAGAGCGTGAAAACGCCATTTGTAAAGAATATGGTGCAGTGTTCTTAATTGGTATCGGTGGCAAATTATCAGACGGTAAACCACATGATGGTCGTGCACCAGACTACGATGACTGGACAACTGAATCAGAAAACGGCTACAAAGGTTTAAACGGCGATATTTTGGTATGGAACGCTGAGTTAGGTAAAGCGTTTGAACTTTCTTCAATGGGTATTCGTGTGGATGAATCTGCATTACGTTTACAAGTTGGTTTAACCGGTGATGAAGATCGCTTAAAAATGGATTGGCACCAAGATTTATTAAACGGCAAATTACCTCTCACCATCGGTGGTGGTATCGGTCAATCTCGTCTGGCAATGCTTTTACTTCACAAAAAACACATTGGTGAAGTGCAATCAAGCGTATGGCCAAAAGAAATGTTAGAACAATATCAACATATTCTTTAATCGAAAGAGAAAATAAAAAGTGCGGTGAAATTTCACCACACTTTTGTTTTTAGGAAATTAATTAATCTTGTAATGCCCCACTGTTAAACATTGGCAATCCCATTGTTTTTAAGCTATCGCGATAAATACCCAGCAAGTCTTTCTCCGTAATTTTTTGTAACTCATCTAACGGTTTATCTAACGCTGCTACGGTTTCAATCACAAGACCTTGTGGACCGGATTCTTGCGTCGCAATTTCAAATAACGCTTGTCCGCGACGAACATGACTACCTGAGCTAATCAACACGGCATGTTTGATTTTGTGTTTCGCTAAAGAGTAACGAGAGAAAAGCGCATTTTCGACTGTTGAACGCGCATAGTTATCCGAATAAATACGGCTTGCATCAATGCCTTTCTCAATCAACCATTGCTTCATTAAATCCCCTTCGGTTTTATTGTTTTGTGGCACTCCGCCTGTCACAATAATTAACGCATCTGGATTTTGATTCGCAATTTCTAAGGTTTTCTCTAAACGTTGTACCAAAATGTCATGCATGCTGCCATCTGGATTTAAAGCGTAACCCAACGTAATAATCGCCGATTGCGCCGGTAACTTGGTTTCGAGTTTATCGGTAATTGGCTGATTAGCCGCTTTATCAATCACAGCAAAGACTTTTTCTAATTTGCTTGCGCTTTCTGGGGAAAGTTGTTTTAAGCGATCTAAATATTTTGTCGCTTCCGCTTGGTTGCCTTTAAAACGATTCCATGCAGCCAAGTAAGTATGTGCTTTCACATCATCTGGCGCTACATCAAGCACTTTTTGGTAAAGCTCAATGGCTTTATCTGTATTGCCGTTATAAATATTGGCATTCGCTGCACCAAACAAAAAATCTACACGATAAGGCTCAAGCTTATACGCTTCTAATAAAAGATCCGCAATACGCTCCATATTGGAAGGAAGTTTCGCGGTAAAACCTGCATTTGAAACACGAGCTGGCGAGTTTTGGATTTTCACCGCTTGTTCAAGCAACTCATCCACAACCTGTCTTTGAGTAAGAAGTTGTTGATAGTTTAATTGAGGCTCAAGCACTTTCACTTCTGCCGTGCTGGCAAAGCTGTTTACGGCAAGAGATGAAAGCACAGCAAGTAAGGAAACCTTGAAAATTTTTTGCATAATAGATTCTCCATATTGGATTGAATAACAAAAAGAGCGGTCACTTTTTTATCAGTTTCCGCTCTTTTCACTAAGCTTGATTCATCGACATACACAATAACGTCAATGGATGGATACAAGTCACGTTAGATGACATATCAATCTGCCATTTACAAGTTTGGCATTCAGAGATCACGTAATCAAATCCGCCTGCATTGATGTTATCGAATAAGTTTTTACCGATAGATTGGGAAACCTCATAGTTTTCTTCTTTGAAACCGTATGTCCCTGCGATACCACAACATTGTGATGGTAACATCACCACTTCTAAGCCTGGAATTTGTTTTAACACTTCCAAGGTGTATGGTGCCCACCCCGCTTTATCCACGTGACATGCGGTGTGATAAGCCACACGCAATTTCAATGGTTTAAGCGGTAAGGTTTTACCTTCTTTAAAGAGTTGATATAAGAATGGTGTCACCATGTGAATATGTGGACGAACTTTCGCATTGTCAATACCTAAAATATGATGATATTCATCACGTAAATTTAAGGCACAACTTGATGCTTCACTGATCACATCTAAGCCATTTTCATCCACCATTTTGCTGATGTAATCGGTGTTAAATTGTGCGATTTTTTTCGCTCGTTCTGGGAATTGGTTCACGCTTAATGGCAAGCCACAGCATTTTTCTTTTTCCAATAACACCACACCAATGTCCATAGCATTGAACACTTGAATAAATTCTTTACCTAATTGTGGATTATTGTAGTTCACATAACAGCCGTGATAATACGCCACTTTGCGTTCGAATTTTTGTTGGCTTTCCAACATTTTTTTCATATACCAGCTGCGGAACGTACCAAAAGAATATTTTGGTAACGTACGATGACGGCTGATTTTTAACGCTTTTTCCAACACAAATTTTGTCGCTTTCAAACCTGTGATGGTATTAACAATCGGCGCAAGCGGTGTGTTAAGTGATCCCATAATATCGGTGTTACTTAAAATCGCATCACGTAATTTTTGCACTGCTGGCTTGTGTTGTTGGGCAAGGTATTTATTTCTTGCACGAACAATAATGTCACCAATTTTTACATCAGACGGACACGCAATTTCACAACGTTTACAGTTAGTGCAGTATTTCAATGCTTCATCGTAAAGCTCGGCTGATTTTAAGCGTAAACGCTCACCATCTGGTCCTGATTGTTTTGGACCTGGATAGTTTGGATTTTGACGCGAAACCGGGCATACCGCTGTACAAGCCGTACATTTAATACAGCTCTCAAAGCTTTCATCAAAGGCATGATGATGATGTGGTGCATTAAGGGATTGTTTTGCATTTTCAATTAATTGTTGAATGTTCATAACGCCTCCTTAATGTGTGTTGTGAAGAATTTCATCAGCAACAGCAAGCGCTGTTACCACTGCCACGCCTGAACCACAACCGAGTTCTAGTGCATTGAAACCACCAATCACATTACCCACCGCATATAAATTCGTTAAAAATTGACCGCTCTTTTTCACTTGGCATTGCGCGTTAATCGCCACACCTGCAGATTGGTACGGTTGTGGATTTGAGAAACGGTGATCTGTCCAAGTAAAACGATCGGTATCGTTAAAGCCTTCCACACCAATGATGTCAGAATGGAATACGGGTTCGTAGATTTTATCGAATTCAGAAACTAAACCTTTACTGAAGAAGCTGCCTGACGCTAAGACGAAATGCTCAGCCGTGATTTCTTCCTCTTCGTGCAAACGCGTTTGAATAGCACGAACTTTGTTGCCATGAAAATGTGCTTTTAATGCGCTATCACCATTCATCATGAGTCCGCCTAATTTCTCAAAACGATGACGTAATTGAATACGTTGACGCATACCTAATAAAGACGGTGGTAAAGTTGGCAATTCAAATAATGGTAACCCAGTTGCTTTACGAAGTGACTCCATAAACTCTTGATTTTCTAAACCGAAACAAGCCGGTAAGAAAATCGCTTCTGTACCTTTCGCGGCTTCTTTCATTTCAGCCACAAGATCATCAAATTTCAGTTTATATTCTAAAACTTGCGCAATGTTCACACTGCGGAATTCGCGCGAATTTGCACGTAACTGATCCAATTCAGGAATATTTAAAAAGCCCGTTTTCACGTCACAATGTGCAAATTGTGGATTCAGCGTGAGGTTATCTGCCAATAATTCTGGTTGGAAATCGTGGTAGCCTTCAATGCCTAAAACCGCAATTTTTTTATACGGGAATGGCGTTTCGCCTTGTACAGTTGGCACGCTATTTGGTGAAAGCCATGCACCACGTAAGCTACCTAAACCCGTTACGCGAAGATGATTTTCTGCAGTTGAACCAATTAAATCTAAATTTAATGATTCCGCTAATTTTTCGAAATCTTGTGCTTTCGCTAATACACGTTCAGCACCCATAATGCTATAAGGGTGTTGTGGTAATTGAGCTGCAAGTGCGGTCAAATTTTCAGGAATATTTTTAACAAACGCACCATTTGGTAAACGGCTTAATAAATCCAATGAGCCAGATGCAAAATCAATCGCTGCTTGGCCGTTATTGATAATGACACAACGTTTGCCTTGTTCTTGTAGGGCGATTCCGCAAGTTAAACCTGCAAGGCCGCCACCAATAATCACTACATCAAAATTCATTGTTATCCGTCCCTTGCTGTTTGTCAGTTTCAAGCGGTTGAACATCGTTTAAGCCCAACACACTGCCATACATCCATGAAGTAAATTCCGCTTCACGAATCGCTTCACCCCATGCAATAGGCTCAATACCGCGCCAACGCTCTTCCATGAAAGAGGTTAATTGTATGGTAGATTGGCGAGGTGTTGCCACTTCAAAACGGTTCATTAAACCCGCCGCACGGCATGCGCAAAGCTCAGCTTGGCAAGTCCCCATACCCACACGAGTACGACGACGTAAATCCACTAAGTTATTCACATTTAATTCATCAACGGCATAACGTACTTCACCTGCTGTCACGGCTTCACATTCGCACACCATTGAACGATCGAGACGTTCTTTATCTAATAAACGAGTTGCACGTGAGCCATGACGATACACCGCTGAATAACGAATCGGACTTGGAAGTGAAATGACTTTCTGATTGGTTTCTGCACGGCTTTCACTTGAACCTGGTAATGGACGCTCTGCAGTCGTACAACGTGCTGTTTTGTTGAGTTTTTTACAAACAAGATCCGTTGCCCATTCAGCCATTAAGCGATAAGTCATTAATTTACCGCCAGTGATAGTGATAAAGCCGTCTAAGCCGTCACGTTCTGCGTGGTCAAGTAACACGATACCACGGCTTACGTTACGACCAGATGGGTCATCATCTGTCGCCACCAATGGACGCACGCCTGCATAAGCACGTAATACGCGAGTATGACGCAAGCTTGGTGCGAGTTTTTCCCCTTCACGGAAAAGAATATCCACTTCTTCTGGAGTCACTTCCATATTGTCGATTTGATCGTAAGGAATACGGCTAGAGGTTGTACCGATAACGCAAATAGTATCGCCCGGCACAAGAATGTCCGCATCCGCCGGTTTACGACAGCGGTTAATCACCATTTTGTTGATACGGTGCCCCATAACAAGTAATGCACCTTTTGCTGGGAACATTTTGATTTTGAGATCCGCATATTCTGCAATGCCTTGTCCCCAAATACCGCCTGCATTAACAACTAATGGCGCAAAGAATTTGCGATTTACGCGATTTTTGTGATCGTAAACATCTACACCGATTACTTTGCCACCTTCGCGAATTAAGTTTTTCACTTCGCAATAAGTGAACATTTTTGCACCGTTTTCAGTCGCATCCATCACGTTGGAGGCGGTTAAACGGAAAGGATCGATTGAACCATCAGGCACAACAACGGCACCGACTAAATCTGGGTTTACCGATGGTTCCATAATTTGAGCAAGTTTAGGATCAATGGCGACAGCTTCAATACCAGATTTGGTACAACTTTCGATGAAGGTTTTTTGATAATCAAGGGAATCTTCAGGTAAGGTGATAAATAAACCTTCCGTTTCATCCACACAATGACGAGCGATATTGCGCAGAATTTTATTTTCTTTAATACATTCTTCTGCTGATTCCTGATCGTTCACGGCATAACGCGCACCACTATGTAACAAACCGTGGTTACGACCTGTTGCGCCTGTCGCAATATCACGACGCTCTAATAAAATACAGTTAATTCCACGCAATGCACAGTCACGAGCAATCCCCGCACCTGTTGCACCGCCACCAATGATAATCACATCCGTCGAGATAGGTGAAAAATCACCCACATCACGATACATATTAGGCGATAATCCCATTGTTACCCCCAAAGCCAAAATATTAATAAAAAGAAACGTAAAAACTGTTACAAATTCCATGGCTATTGTATGGGAGAGCGGTTAAATTCACAACATTTTGAGCGAAAAAGAAAGCCATTTTGTGAAGTAGATCACATAATTTTCGTATTCGCTCATTTGTTAAAAATTTTTTTGTGAAATACATCACATTTTTGAATTATTTCTCTTTTTAATTTCTATTTTTATTTTATCATGCACGCTATCCCCGTTGTCGGGGTGGACTCATAATTAAAATGATTTTGGAGAGAAATTATGTTTGGACCATTTAAACCCGCTCCGCATATTGCGGAACTTCCAGCGGAGAAAATTGATTCCACGTATAAACGCTTACGTTGGCAAGTGTTTGCAGGGATCTTCTTTGGTTATGCCGCTTACTATTTTGTACGTGCAAACTTTGACTTAGCACAACCCGGTTTAATTCAACAGGGCTTGTACACAAAAGCGCAACTAGGTGTTATCGGCTCGGCGGCTGGTCTTGCCTACGGTTTATCTAAGTTCGTAATGGCAGGTATGTCTGACCGTTCGAACCCTCGCGTATTCTTACCATTTGGTTTATTGCTTTCTGGTCTCTGTATGACCATGATGGGTTTATTCCCATGGGCAACCTCTGGCGTAGCCATCATGTGGGTAATGATCTTCTTAAATGGTTGGTTCCAAGGTATGGGTTGGCCTCCATGTGGTCGTACAATGGTACACTGGTGGTCTAAATCAGAACGCGGTACTATCGTATCTATCTGGAATACCGCGCACAACATCGGTGGTATGATGCCGGGTGCAATGGTGCTATTGGCAAGTGCCGTGTTCTTCAGCACTCACGGCGTTGAAGCACAAGCAAAAGACATTTGGCAACAATCCCTCTACTATCCGGGTATTGCAGCAATGATCTGTGCAATTCCAGTTTACTTCGTCATGCGTGATACTCCGCAATCTTGTGGTTTACCATCAATCGAAAAATGGCGTAATGACTACCCAGATGACTATAACGAAAAAACTTACGAAAACGATTTAAGTACAAAAGAAATCTTCGTAACTTATGTATTGAAAAACAAATTGTTATGGTACATCGCGATTGCTAACGTATTCGTATACTTAATCCGCTACGGCGTATTGAAATGGTCTCCGGTTTACTTAAGTGAAGTAAAACACTTCAACATCAAAGGTACCGCATGGGCATACACCATTTATGAATTAGCAGCGGTTCCAGGTACATTACTTTGTGGTTGGGTATCTGACCATGTATTCAAAGGTAAACGTGGTTTAACCGGTTTCATCTTCATGATCTTAACTACTTTAGCAGTAGTAGCATACTGGATGAACCCAGCTACACCTGAAGCAGAGCTTGCAAACTACGCAGCTTGGTATGAAAACCCATATCAATTAACTGACTTCATCTTAATGACCTTAATCGGTTTCTTAATCTACGGTCCTGTAATGTTAATCGGCTTACACGCGCTTGAGCTTGCACCGAAAAAAGCAGCAGGTACAGCAGCAGGTTTCACCGGTTTATTCGGTTACTTAGGTGGTACTGTGTCAGCTTCAGCTGTTATCGGTTGGGCAGCACAACACTACGGCTGGGACGGCGGTTTCTACGTCATGATCGGTGGTGGTGTCTTAGCGGTGTTATTACTCTTCATCGTAATGGTTGAAGAAGGTAAACACAAAGCAAGATTAGGCGATACCTACGGTACTAAATAATCTATAAATTAAAGGCGACAGGCGAAGGCTTGCCGCCTTTTTTATTACAAAAAAACAACTGAATTTTTAACCGCACTTTAAAAGGAGATAATGTGATGAAATTGAATAAATTAACCATTATGTTAGGCGCGGCAGTTATGGCAAATGCAGCATTCGCAAATCAAACTTGTGAAGCGCCCTATCGTTCAGCACTCCCCGCTTATACTTATAAATTAGACAAAGTGCTCGAAGTCAACGGACGTCAAGGCATTACCACTGATGGTAAATATTTATATGTATCAGGCAGTAAAACTCTATCTAAATATGATATGGATGGAAAACTGATTAAAGAAAATAAAGATCCTTTTGTCGGCTACCAAAAGGAAGCCAATCACATTGGCGACATTGATATCTACAACAATGAACTTTATGTTTCTTCTGAATGGTTTGATGCTGGCGTAGGGAAAAACATTCAAATTGCTATCCATGACCCTGACACACTCGCATTAAAAAGATCAGTTGATTTTAATCCTGAGTCAGGTCAAGTCGAAGTTTCCGGCATCACCGTAGATACCGTTCACAATTCTGTTTGGATGGCATCTTGGGTTGGTGAGGAAAGTGGTCGTTATTTATATGAATATGATCTTTCAACAGGTAAATATAAACGTAAAGTGCATTTACAACCTGTTCCACAATGGATTCAAGGTGTTTATGCCTATAACGGTGATCTCTACGTCACATCTGATGATGGTACGGCAGATGAAAAAGAACCTGATCATATTTATCGTGTAGAAATTTCAGATAAAAATAATGAAGCTCGCGTTGTTTTAGAAAAAACATTGAATGACATTCGAGATGTCGGCGAAGTCGAAGGATTGAATGTGAATCCAAAAACGAAACAACTACTTGTCCATGCAAACCGAGGCAAACAAATTGTGTTAGGGATGCCAAAAGGATTTTATCCAGGATATGACCGTGAAATTAGTGAAATCTATTTTTACGACATGAAACCAAGATGTAATAAGTAAATCAAGGAGAACACACAATGAAACTCAAAACTTTAGCGCTTTCTTTATTAGCTGCAGGCGTACTTGCAGGATGTAGCGCACACTCTTCTGTGGACACTATGAAATCAGACAAAATTATCATTGCTCACCGTGGTGCAAGTGGTTACTTACCAGAGCATACACTTGAGTCTAAAGCGCTCGCATTTGCACAACATGCAGACTACTTAGAACAAGACTTAGCGATGACAAAAGATGGTCGTTTAGTGGTTATCCATGACCACTTCTTAGATGGCTTAACTGACGTGGCGAAAAAATTCCCAAATCGTCATCGTAAAGATGGTCGTTACTATGTAATCGACTTCACCTTAAAAGAAATTCAAAGTTTAAATATGACTGAAAACTTTGAAACTAAAGATGGTAAACAAGTTGCAGTATATCCAGGTCGTTTCCCACTTTGGAAATCACACTTCAAAATCCATACTTTTGAAGATGAATTGGAATTTATCCAAGGTTTAGAAAAATCGACTGGTAAAAAAGTGGGTATCTATCCTGAAATTAAAGCACCTTGGTTCCACCACCAAAATGGCAAAGACATTGCAGTTGAGACCCTTAAAGTGTTGAAAAAATACGGTTACGACAAGAAATCTGACATGGTTTACTTACAAACCTTCGACTTCAATGAGTTAAAACGTATCAAAAACGAATTGCTACCAAAAATGGGCATGGATTTAAAACTTGTTCAATTAGTGGCGTACACCGACTGGCATGAAACTGAAGAAAAAGATGCGAAAGGTAAATGGGTAAACTACGATTACGATTGGATGTTCAAACCAGGCGCAATGGCAGAAGTGGTGAAATATGCTGACGGCGTTGGTCCAGGCTGGTATATGTTAGTGGATAAAGAAAAATCTAAACCAGGCAACATCGTGTACACCCCATTAGTGAAAGAACTCGCACAATACAAAGTGGAATTACACCCATACACCGTGCGTAAAGATGCGTTACCTGAATTCTTCACTGACGTAAATCAAATGTACGATGCATTATTAAATAAATCTGGTGCAACCGGTGTATTCACCGACTTCCCAGATACTGGCGTTGAGTTTTTGAAAAAACAAAAATAATACGTAAGTAAAACTAATAAAAAGAGCGGTCAAAATTCGTTGTAATTTTTGACCGCTAGCCATCCTGGAAAATTAAAAATAGTTAAAGTAAATAAGCATTATCTATTCAACACTAGATATAAACATACTAGTAAGATTATTTTTCTCATGAAAATATATATTAAATCCATACACAATAAATGCTCCAGGAACAATTTTCAATAAATCACTAGCTGCTAAATGAGCCATTTTTCTTGCAGAAAATTTATTTTTTCTGCGAGTTTTATTTTTATTATATTGTGTAGCGAGTTTTGAGAAAAATATCATATCCATTGCAGTCCCATCTATCCAATCAATTGTAGAATTATAGCCAGCAACCCATTCTAAGTTTGTGGTTTTATCCTCCAATAAATAACGGGCAATATCTTCATTGCCTGTTTCACATGTACCTAAAAATAGACCTTTTATGGTTTTTCTTGTATTTACTTTTGAAATAATATTTCTTAATTCTCTTCTTGAAATATCTACCTCATCAGGTCCTATAACTTTAGAATTGCCATGGGTTGCTAGATATATAACTTCAGTTTTTTTATCCTTGCTGCAATTTTCAAACGCAATCTTTAAAGAATTTTTCTCGCTAAATGAATGATGAAGAAAAGCATCTGAATTATTACAATGTATCGAGGCGATAGACTCAAAAACAGATTTAACTGTATCATTTCCTTCATCAAACCATCTGCTCTCAATAACTGAGAATGGCAAGTATTTCATGGCCATATTAATATCCCTTATTTTTCAATTTTATTGAAATTCACTCTATTGTCTCTAAAATAAACATACAAACAACATTTTCAGATCAATCTTTAGATACTATAAGTTTTAGTCAACTAGTAGCCTACATATTCTAAACATCGAATTATTGCAATAATCAATATTTGAGTATTATTAACTACTACTTTTTTATATCTTAGTAAAAAAGCTTGCCGTTCATCCCAGCAAGCCTTTCAAAATCTAGCTATTACGCAAATTGCTTTTTATTCTCTAAATAGCGTTTCGCACATTCTGCTGCAGCAACTAAGCCACCCGCCATCATAATAATATCTTTAATAACGAGTCGGCCAGCACCTGAGAGATACGGGAAGCCATAATTAGGTGTTGGGAAGTCCCCACCTAAATTAGGCACCCAGGTTTCTGGCGTAAATATCAGGAACGACAGCGTGACTATCGACATACCAAAGGTGAGTAAGCCTCCGAATAAACCTAATGTTGGAGACCAAATCCCCGCTAATACTAAAATACCAATTGTTACAATGATTGCGCCAATAATATAAGAAGCGGTATAGGTGCCGTTGGCTTTATGCCATTCAATATTTTTTGCAACCATTTTGCCTTCAGGGTTTTTATATAAGGTATATTCTTTCACTAAAACACCCTTATCATTTGTCACTTCATTTGCACCGTTTTTGTAAAGGAAGCTTAAGAAAGGGCTATTTGACACAAAGTGTGCGATACCATCTGCCTCATATTGGCAAACTTTTAAACCTCCAATCCAAACCATCACAACACAAATCGCAATGCGGATAAAGTTAATAAATTGACGTTGCAATGGCGCAACGATATTAGCTAGCAATGTAACTAATGCACTCATTTAGAACTCCTCATATAGTTCGATTGATATTACGGACATAATGTCCAAGAATTTTTATATAAATCATTTACAATATTACTCTCTAATATTGTTGGCATTTTTTATTACTAAAATTTATGCAATAAAAAAGAGATACCAATTTCTTAGTATCTCTTATTTTTGATTAATTTTCTGTGAGCAATCTCACATTATTTAAAATTCACTCTCGCATTTCTAAAAATTCGCATCCAAGCGCCATCTTCAGACCAATCATCTGGATACCATGAGTTGCTCACGGCACGGAATACACGTTCTGGGTGTGGCATCATCGCAGCGATACGACCGTCCACGTTAGAAATGGCAGTAATCCCTAATGCCGAACCATTCGGGTTGGCAGGATAGGTTTCCGTCACGTTTAAATGGCTGTCGATATATTGCGCCACAATTAAGTTTTGCGCTTGAAGTGCGGTCAAGTTTTCTGGTGTTTTGAATTCTACGCGTCCTTCACCGTGAGAAACCGCAATCGGCATATGTGAGCCAGCCATGCCTTTAAACCACAATGAGTTGGTGTCGTTGATTTTCACCATCGCAGCACGCGCTTCAAAACGTTCTGATTTATTACGCACGAAACGTGGCCAATTTTCTGCACCAGGAATGATTTCCGCAAGGGTGGAGATAAATTGACAGCCGTTACATACGCCTAATGAAAGGGTGTTTTCATTCGCGAAGAATTGGCTGAATTGATCGCGTAATTGTGGGTTAAATAAAATGGATTTCGCCCAGCCACCACCTGCGCCCAATACGTCACCGTAAGAGAAGCCACCACAGGCCACCATCGCGTTGAAGTCGTTTAAGTTGTAACGACCAGTCATTAAATCACTCATGTGAACATCAATCGCCGCAAAGCCTGCACGGTCAAAAGCCGCCGCCATTTCAACATGGCTGTTTACGCCTTGTTCACGCAATACCGCTACTTTTGGTTTCACGCCTTTGCTGATGTAAGGCGCAGCAATATCTTCATTCACATCATAAGTTAAGTGAGCAGATAAACCTTTGTTGTCTGTTGCTTTTTTCGCTTCAAATTCTTGGTCGGCACATTCTGGGTTATCACGTAAGCGTTGCATTTGGTGAGTGAGTTCTGCCCAAATACCGCGTAATTCAGAACGTTTTTCGCTTAATAGTTTTTTGCTGCCACGCGTGATTTCAAAACGATCTTCTAAGCTGACAGAACCGAGTTCATAAGTTAAGCCAAGCAAGTCATGGGCTTTTAATACCTCACGCACAGTGCTTAATTCACTTTCTGATACTTGGATCACTGCGCCTAATTCTTCATTGAATAACACGGCTAAATCATTGTCGCCTAATGCAGAAATATCCACATCCACGCCGCAGTTACCCGCAAATGCCATTTCTGCAAGCGTGGTAATTAAACCACCGTCTGAACGGTCGTGGTAAGCCAATAATTTACGCTCTGCCACCAATGCTTGCATTGCATCGAAGAAGTTTTTCAGTTTGGCTACGTTCACCACATCGGCTGGTTTGTCACCTAATTGTTTATACACTTGTGCAAGTGCGGTCGCGCCTAAGCGATTTTTTCTTTCGCCTAAATCAATTAACAATAGACGGCTTGCGCCTTTGTCGGTGCGTAATTGAGGTGTCACGGTTTTGCGGACATCTTCCACGCGCGCAAAAGATGAAATCACTAAAGAAAGCGGAGCTGTTACTGATTTTTTCTCACCATTTTCTTCCCAAGTGGTTTTCATCGACATAGAGTCTTTACCCACTGGAATGGTGATGCCTAATGCTGGGCAAAGTTCTTCACCAACTGCTTTCACCGCTTCATATAACCCAGCATCTTCACCACCATGACCCGCTGCAGACATCCAGTTTGCAGACAGTTTGATGCGTTTAATATCGCCAATGTTGGTGCCCGCAATGTTAGTGATAGATTCAGCCACCGCTAAACGTGCAGAAGCCCCGAAGTCTAATAATGCTACTGGTGCACGTTCGCCCATTGCCATCGCCTCGCCGTGATAGCTGTCTAATGATGCAGTTGTAACGGCCACATCTGACACCGGAATTTGCCATGGTCCCACCATTTGATCACGCGCCACCATACCGGTTACCGAACGGTCGCCAATAGTGATTAAGAAGGTTTTTTCTGCCACCACCGGTAAACGTAATACACGATGGAAGGCTTCTTTTAATTGAATATTTTCCGTTGCAAGCGGTCGATTTTCGACAGTTTTTGACGAAACCTCACGCGTCATTTTCGGGGTTTTGCCTAATAACACATTCATTGGCAAATCAATTGGGTTATTGTCGAAATGGCTATCATGCAAGGTTAAATGTTTCTCTTCCGTTGCCTCACCAATGACAGCAAATGGCGCACGCTCACGTTCACAAAGTGCGGTAAATAATTCGAGTTTTTCTGGCGCAACCGCTAAGACATAACGTTCTTGCGATTCGTTACACCAAATTTCCAATGGTGACATGCCTTTTTCATCGCAAAGAATAGAACGTAGATCAAACTTACCGCCACGTTCGCCATCGTGCACCAATTCAGGCATCGCGTTGGATAAACCGCCTGCGCCCACATCGTGAATAAAGAGAATTGGGTTTTCATCACCTAATTGCCAGCAGCGGTCAATCACCTCTTGGCAGCGGCGTTCCATTTCTGGGTTTTCACGTTGAACAGAGGCAAAATCTAAATCCTCTTTTGATTTACCACTGTCCATGGAAGAAGCGGCTCCACCGCCTAAACCGATGTTCATGGCTGGGCCGCCTAATACGATCAATTTCGCACCGACTGGAATTTCGCCTTTTTGAACGTGTTCGCCACGAATGTTACCGATACCGCCCGCTAACATAATCGGCTTGTGATAACCACGCACTTCTTCACCGTTGAAGCTATTGACTTTCTCTTCATAGGTACGGAAATAACCCAATAATGCAGGACGACCAAATTCGTTGTTGAATGCTGCACCACCTAATGGGCCTTCAATCATAATATCTAAGGCTGAAGCAATGCGGTTTGGTTTGGAAAGTGGATTTTCCCAAGGTTGTTCGAAGTTTGGAATGACGAGGTTTGATACAGAGAAACCAGTTAAACCTGCTTTTGGTTTTGCACCACGACCCGTTGCCCCCTCATCACGAATCTCACCGCCCGAACCCGTTGCGGCACCCGGGAATGGCGAAATTGCGGTCGGATGATTATGGGTTTCCACTTTCATTAAGATATGCGCATCTTCATTGTGGTAACGATATTGCCCATCTTGATCCGCAAAGAAACGGCCGACTTTTGAGCCTTCCATTACCGCAGCATTATCTTTATAGGCTGAAAGCACGAAATCAGGGGTTTTCTCAAAGGTATTTTTAATCATCTTAAACAGGGATTTATCCTGTTTTTTGCCATCAATAATCCAATCCGCATTAAAGATTTTATGGCGGCAGTGCTCAGAGTTGGCTTGCGCGAACATATAAAGTTCAATATCGTGCGGATTGCGCCCTAATTGGGTGAAATTTTCCACCAAATAATCAATTTCATCTTCTGCCAGTGCCAAACCTAATTCTACGTTGGCTGTGACCAAGGCTTCACGTCCACCTTTTAAAATATCCACAGTTTTGAACGGTTTCGGCTCTTGATGACGGAATAAAATCTCCGCATCTTGCGGATTGCGCACCACCGTTTCCATCATTCGGTCATGTAAAAGTACGGTCAATTTTTCAGTTGTTTTTTCATCAAGCGGTTGGCTTAACTCAAAATAATACGCCAAACCACGCTCAATACGCTCTACTTCACTTAAACCACAGTTATGCGCAATATCGGTCGCTTTAGAAGACCAAGAAGAAATGGTGCCGACGCGTGGAATCACGATAAAAGTTTCGCCTTTGGCATCGTGTTCTGCCAAAGTTGGGCCGTAATGTAACAATGCTTTTAGTTTTGCTTCCTGCTCGCTAACAAGCGGTCGATTTAATTCCACAAAATGCAAATATTCCGCATAAACCGATTTCACCGGTAATTGATTTTGTTGGAATTTTTGCATTAAGCCTTGGATACGGAATTCAGAAAGGGCGGGTGAGCCACGAAAAGTTTGAAACATACGGGTACCTTTGAGTTGTGTTTGAGGTAAAAATCGCGGGCTATTATAAAGGAAAAACACTAAAACGAAAACGTTTGCGTCAATCATTTTCAAATGATTTTAAATGGGAGAAAGCATATAATCATCAAGCAATTTAAAACAATCCTAAAACTAACCGCACTTTGGGGCGTTACTATGATCATCAATGACATCAATTTCAACGATCTCTACCAACAACATCTAAAAGCCTGTAATCACTATAATCTTCCACCAACAAAATGGGATAAAAAAGCCCCTAAAATGGCTGAGAATTTAGTGGGCAAGCCAAGCCGCTATAACGAAACCTTGCTTAAAGCCATGAATGTGCAACCCAATGAAACAGTGTTAGATATCGGCTGTGGCCCCGGCACCTTTGTGATTCCTTTAGCCCAACAATGCCAAGCTGTGTATGCCCTCGATTACAGCCAAGGGATGTTGGATATGGTGCAGCAATATAAAGAAAAGCATCAACTGAATAATATTACGCTTCTACATAAATCATGGTCGGATAACTGGGACGATGTGCCTCAAGCGGATGTAATACTCGCCTCTCGGTCGACGCTTGTGGATGATTTGGATGACATGATTGAAAAGCTGCAAAGTAAGGCAAAAAAACGCGTCTTTTTAACCTCAGTGACACAACGCCATTTTCTCGATGAAGGTGTATTTGAAGCCATTGGTCGTGATGATGTGGGCTTTCCAACTTATATCTATTTAGTCAATCGCCTTTACCAAAAAGGCATTCTCGCTAATGTAAGTTTTATTGAAACTGAATCAGGCCATTTCCAAGGTGAAACCTTTGAGGATTTATTAAATTCTGTGGAGTTTTCTCTCGGCAATCTCACCGAAAAAGAAAAACAAGATTTGGCTCAATTCTATCAACAAAAACAAATAAACAATGAACCGATAAAACACGGACAACGCAAATGGGCGTTGATTTGGTGGGAAGTTCAATAAAACAAAATATTTAACCTTAAAAAGTTCACTAACTTTATAGACGGGATAGTACTGAAATGATAGTCTCTCTGATAATTTTAAGGGTATTTTCGTCTATTTTTTAAATAAGGAATATTATTATGCTCTCTTTTAATCATGTTTTTAAATTTGGTGCCACTGCATTAGCCGCTTTCGTATTATCTGCTTGTGGTAGCAGCGGTGGTGGCGGTGATAATCAAGATAGTTCCCCCGTAAATAACCATGAATTAAATCAATCAAATACTCTTGTGAATAACAATGTAGTTCAACAACAAGCCAATAAGAAAACAGGTACTGCATTTATTGATGATAATGGTTCCTTTCGTCGTGCACCAATCAATGGCTATAATACAACGAGCATCAATGTTGAGGGAATCAATCTAGAAATTGGATTTCCAGACATTTCAGCGGGGGGGTGGGCTAAGACTACTGCCAATGACAGACGTATAGATGTATGCTGTGGACGTTATTCTGATATTCGTTTCGGTATTAACGATAGCTTAGATGACAATGGCAAATTTTATTTATTCTATAACGGTAACCCAACTCTTAATATGCCAACAAGCGGTAGCGCTTCTTATTCTGGTCAATCTATCCTTGCAATAGATATCACTGAATCGGATGAGGACGACTACCATATTGGTAACTCTCAATTTAGTGTTGATTTTGGTAATAAATCATTAAGTGGTTCATTAGGGATCAACAACATTCAATATGTAAATATTAATGCATCTATTTCAGGTAACAATTTTAGTGGATATGCAAATACCTCTTTATTACCATCGTCAGTAGCGAATGTAGAGGGTAAATTTTATGGAGAACAAGCAAAACAACTTGCTGGCTTAGCAGAGGCTAATGATAACAGCTGGGCTGCTGCATTCGGTGCTCAAAAACAATAATTAGTGTTATTTTAGGTATAGTAAAGCAAGCCTTGGGCTTGCTTTATTTCTCTTTTGACATAAATAATAAACTTACAAAAGTATAATATAAACACTGTAATTTATTTTCAAATTAAAATACTTAATCTTATAAAATCAACTAGCTTTATAGACAAACTGAAGTTGAAATGATAGTCTTGGGGAGATACTTTTTAAAGGTATTTTACTTCTACTTTTTAAATAAGGAATATTAGTATGTCTTCTTTAAATCATATTTTTAAATTTGGTACAACAGTATTAGCAGCTTTAGTATTATCTGCATGTGGTAGCAGCGGTGGTGGTGATAGTAACAATAACGAAGCTACACCAACGAATAATCAAGGACAACAGAATCAATCCAATACGTCTGTAAATAACAATGTAGTTAAACCTATTCAGCAGGTTAGTGGTAATGGGACTGGTGCTACACTTGTAATTTCGGGTGATGATCACAATGCTTCTGTTCGTCGTTCAGCAATTAATGGCTATAACACAACAAATATTAATGTTGATGGTACTAATGTGACGATTGGATTTCCAGGAATTTCAGCTGGCAATTGGTCAAAAATTAGAGCTAATGGTAGAGATCTAGAAGTGTGCTGTGGCCGCTACTCTGATATTCGTTTCGGTGTGAGTGGTAGTTCAAATGATAGAGACAACACTTATTTATTCTATAATGGAAACCCTACTAACAGCATGCCAACAAGTGGCACTGCATCTTATGTAGGACAATCTATTATTACTGCAGATATTACAACTGACATTCCAGTATTAGATGATAAAGATTACTACACTGGTAGTTCACAATTTAACGTAGATTTTGGCAACAAGACACTAAATGGTTCATTAGGAATTAACAATATTCAACCTGTGAATATTAATGCCTCTATTTCAGGTAATAGCTTTAGTGGATCAGCAAGCTCATCTTCATTGCCATCTGCAGCACGTGTAGAAGGTAAATTCTATGGTGTTCAAGCAAAAGAACTTGCTGGCTTAGCACAAGCAAATGACAACAGCTGGGCCGCAGCATTCGGTGCACAAAAGCAATAATTGGTTTTAATCCTGACATAATAAAGCAAGCCTAGTGCTTGCTTTATTTCTCTTTTGATAACAAATGAAATTTACAAAAACTTTTTTATATACAGTATTAAGCATAACATGTGCTCAGTGGGCAAATGCCGAAGTGGCACAATCTAAAAATGACACGTTAGACAAAAATATTCAGGTTGCATCGCCAAAGCTTCAAGCACCTGCGATCCAGCCGAAGACAAATAATGAAGGCTCAGTCTCAATGACTAAAGAAGAGCTAGCTCGTCATCCTGATTTAATCGTACGTGGGATGATTCCTTCAGTGTTACAAAATAACGAAGAAGCTGTTTCGCTTTTATTGCCTTTATATCGAGAACTCCCTAAAAAGGATCCTGTGTTATTGAGCTGGGCTGAAGCTATTGATGCGCGTCATAAAGGCAATTATAGTGAAGCAGCACAACGCTATCGTACGCTATTCACCCAACATTCTGATAGCCTTCCATTACGTTATCAGCTTGCTCAAGCACTCTTTTTAAATAATGATAACGAAGCAGCAAAAGATCAGTTCCAAAAATTACGTGCAGAGCAAATGACGCCAGAAATGACTGCCGTTATTGATCAATATTTATCTGCATTAAATCAACGCGATCAATGGAAATTTTATGGTGGAGTAAGTTACCTCAATGAAAGCAATATCAACAATGCGCCTAAAGCAGGTACTCATATTGGTAACTGGAAAGCTTGGAGTAAAGAAAGTGCACAAGGGCTTTCTTATTCATTAGGTGTTGAGAAAAAATGGTCTCTTGCACATAACTTTTTCACTAAATTAGGCTTAGATGGAAATGGTAAATACTACTGGAATAACAAAAAATATAACGAATTAAATACGCGCTTAGGTTGGGGATTAGGTTATCAAACTTCCCATTTAGAATTGGCTTTAACACCATTTACCGAAAAACGTTGGTATAGTGGTGGCTCAAACGGTAGCGATGCACTCAAACAATACTCTAAAAACTCTGGCGTACGTTTTGATATTAGCTACTGGCTTAATCCTCGTTGGCAAATTTCATCTGCTTTGGAATATGGCGAACAACGCTATGATTGGCGAAAACATTTAAACGGCAACAATTATTTATTTTCCAACACATTACTCTATGTTCCGAAAAGCGGACAACATTGGTTTGCTGGGGTAGATTATTCTCGTGAAAATACTCGAGACAAAGATAACGCCTACCAACGAGTAGGTGGACGCCTTGGTTGGGGACAAGAATGGCCATGGGGAATATCAAGCCGAGTGACACTTTCATATGCTAAACGTCATTATCAATCGGCTGATTTCTTTAACATTCGTCAGAAAAATAGAGAATATGCTTCAACGTTAACATTATGGCATCGTGATCTCTATTTCTGGGGTATTACGCCTAAGATTACATGGTCTTATCAAAAAGTGAAAAGTAATCATCCTTTCTATGGTTACGACAAAAACCGTGTATTCTTAGAAATGAGTAAAACATTTTAACCACAAAAAACGGTTGCTGAGACAAACTCAACAACCGTTTTGTTTATTATAAATTAAATACATCCTTGGCATAGCAACTAAAGCTATGCCATGAACTTTAGCTCTCAATTAAGCTTTAATTTGTCCTTTCAAGAAATCTAACAACTGATCTTTGGCAATCATTTGTTTTTCACCGGTGCGGCGATTTTTGTATTCGATTTCGCCATTTGCGAGATTTTTCTCACCAATCACCACCATATGTGGCACGCCGATAAGTTCCATATCTGCAAACATCACACCTGGGCGTTCTTTGCGATCATCAAAGATCACTTCTACACCTTGAGCCTGTAAAGTGCGGTACAATTCTTCAGCATATTCTTGAACGCTTTCAGATTTATGCATATTCATAGGCACGACAGCTACGGTGAATGGCGCAATTTCATCTGTTGGCCATACAATACCGCGATCATCAAAATGTTGTTCAATCGCCGCAGCGACCACACGCGTTACACCAATACCGTAACATCCCATGGTTACGACCATTGGACGACCATCTTCACCTTGAACAGTCGCATTCATCGCTTCTGAGTATTTTTTACCTAATTGGAAAATGTGGCCTACTTCGATACCACGTTTAATCAATAAGGTACCTTTACCATCTGGGCTTGGGTCACCTTCAACCACGTTACGAATATCCGCCACTTTTGGTAACGCTACATCACGTTCCCAGTTGATATTGAAGTAATGTTTACCATCAATGTTTGCACCCGCACTGAAATCAGACACTAATACCACTGAACGGTCAATAATCACTGGAATATTGAGATTAACAGGGCCTAATGAACCCACACCTGCACCAATTTTGGCTTTGATAACAGCTTCGTCTGCAAACTCAAATGGTGAAGCCACTTCAGGTAATTTTTCCGCTTTAATTTCGTTTAATTCATGGTCACCACGAATGACTAATGCCACTAACGGTTGCTCTTCGCTTGCCCCTTTTACGATTAAGGTTTTAACCGTTTTCTCAATTGGCAAATTAAATTGTTCCACCAACTCAGCAATCGTTTTTGCATTTGGTGTATCAATTAATTCCATGGCTTTCGTTGGTGCTGCGCGCTCACCAATTGCCACCGCTTCCGCTAATTCAATGTTTGCAGCGTAGTCAGATTCAGTAGAGAAAATCACATCATCTTCGCCACTGTTTGCTAGCACTTGGAATTCATGTGACGCACTACCACCGATAGAACCGGTATCCGCTTGTACTGCACGGAAATCTAAACCTAAGCGATTAAAAATATTGCTGTAAGTTTGGTACATCACATCATAAGTTTGTTGCAAGCTAGCATGATCTGCATGGAAAGAATACGCATCTTTCATGATAAATTCACGCGAACGCATTACACCGAAACGAGGACGCACTTCATCACGGAATTTGGTTTGAATTTGGTATAAATTGATCGGAAGTTGTTTGTATGATGACACTTCGCGACGAACTAAATCGGTAATCACTTCTTCATGTGTTGGACCTAATACAAAGTTACGGTTTCCGCGATCCACAAAACGTAGTAATTCTGGGCCATATTGTTCCCAACGACCTGATTCTTCCCATAATTCTGCTGGTTGCACTACTGGCATTTTGATTTCAAGTGCGCCACTTTTATCCATTTCTTCACGAATGATTTTTTCTACTTTACGAAGCACACGCCAGCCGGTTGGCATCCAGTTATAAAGACCTGAAGCAAGAGGACGAATCATTCCCGCACGAAGCATTAATTGATGGCTCACAATAGCCGCTTCAGCTGGGGTTTCTTTTAATGTTGAGAATAAATATTGACTTGTACGCATTGAATTAACCTTAGATTCTAAGCATTGAGAAAAAATTGGTGAGAGTATAACAAAAAGTGCGGTCATTTTTAACCGCACTTTTTCTGTGAAAAGATTATCTTCTCGGTAAGTATCTGACAGGATCCACAGATTTACCTTTATAACGGATCTCGAAGTGAAGTTTCACAGCATTGGTTCCTGTGCTACCCATTTTTGCAATCTCTTGACCCGCTTTCACTTCTTGTTGATCGCTCACAAGGATCTTGTCGTTGTGTGCATAAGCACTTAAGAAATCATCGTTATGTTTGATGATAATTAAGTTACCATAGCCACGTAATGCGTTACCCGCATACACAACACGACCATTCGCAGCAGCTTTAACTGCTTGGCCGCGAGAACCACTGATATCAACCCCTTTGTTACCACCATCGGTATTAGAGAAACCTTGGATCACGTTACCTTGGGTTGGCCATTGCCATGCAATATTCGACGCAACTGGTGCCACAACATTCGCATTAACTGGTGTATTGTTTGTGGTTTCTACTTGTGTTGTCGTCGTCGCTGGTGTGCTAGGCGTATTGTTTGTGAAAACTGGTTTTGAAGGTTCACCATTACCCACACCTGATTTAATAGGGCCAATTACTGTACCATCAGAACCAATTTGTGTGCCATTTGCACCTGGTGTATAAGTCACTTCTGGCTCAGCAGGTGCCGCTGGTGCGGTAGTTTTCACTGGAACTGTTGTAGTGATTGTTTTGGTTGAACAATTTGAAATTTTTAATGTTTGACCCACACTTAAGCTGTAAGGCTCTTTCATATTGTTCATGCTCGCTAAATCTTTTACGTCCATACCCGTCAAGTAAGCGATTAAGAACATGGTATCGCCTTTGTTTACTTTATAGGTGTTTCCTTTGTATGAACCTTTTTGAATTTGGCTGTAATCTGGTGCATTGGTATTTGGATTACGCGGCACGTTGATTGCACCTGAGCTGGTACAATCAGAAACTGTTTTAGTTACCGTTTTAGTTTGCGGTTGAACCGGTGCTGGAGCAGGCTGTGGTTGAGTTGCTGCTGGCTGTTGTACCGGTTGGTAAGTTGGTTGGAAACTTGGCTGTGGTGTTTGAGTTCCCGTTGGCACGCTGCTGCCCATTGTACTTGGCATGGTATTTTGTTGGATTTCTGGCTGCCATGTACCGCTAGAGTTATTATCAACAGGTTGCATTACACCTGGAGAAAGTGTGCCATCCACATTTTCGATTGGTGCAGGGCTATTTGAACTACAAGCCGCTAAAATAGCGATACTCACAGGGAGCAATAAAAACGATTTTTTCATTTATTCTTCCTTTAAAATTAAATTTATTTCATTTGATTTGGCATTGAATTCTTTTCAATTTCCGGCATAAAGCTACCACCGGCAACCGCTCCCGTTCCTTCTACTGGTTGCATAATACCATCTGGCAATGCATCGGGATCTTGTTTTTTCGGTTCTCCCGTACAAGCTGAAATCAGCAATGCACTCGAGATAATAAAGAGTAATTTATTCATAAAAAAGGTCATCCTGTTATTTTAAAATAATATAAATAATCACGGCTAAAGCAACGACACTCCAACCAATGACTTCAATGGATTTACGTAATTTCGCGGCGAATTTCTCTCCGCCCCATGCAGCAAGTTTTGCCACTAAAATAAAACGAGCAAAACGCGACACAAACGCGGTAATCACAAAGGGGATAAACGCCATTTGCATCACGCCCGCGCAAATGGTGAAAACTTTGTAAGGAATTGGGCTAAAACCAGCAACAAAGACCACTAACACGCCCCATTCTTTAAACCATGCCATAGCTTGTTCCCAAGCGGCTTGGTAACCCCATTGTTGAATATAACCTTGAACCCAATCAAAGGCATAATAGCCGATAGCATAACCAATCATTCCCCCCACAACAGAAGCGACCGCCGTATAAAGCGCAAAACGAAACGCACTTTTCGGCTTTGACATTGACATTGGAATCAACATCACATCGGGTGGAATGGGAAAGAAAATGGCCTCAATAAAACTCACAAAGGATAACCAAAACACGGCAAAGCGATGTTTTGACCATTGCATCGTTTTATCGTACATCGCACCAAAAATATTCATTCACTTATCCTTCATGTGTTCAATGGGGAAAAATTCGTTTCAAAATGGCACATTATTCACTTTCCAGCCAATCTTGTAAAGCAGCAATTGACTGATGAGCCGTAAGATCTGCCTGAATTGGCGTAATGGAAACATAACCATTTTTTACTGCATGGAAATCGGTGCCTTCACCATCATATTCCGGCAAGCCTGACGGACCAATCCAATAGATATTTTCGCCACGAGGATCTTCTTGTTTAATCACTTCAGCTGCAGATGTGCGATAGCCTAAATGACAGACTTTGATGCCTTTAAGTTCTTCATAAGGCAAGTCTGGCACATTGATATTGATGACTTCGCGTTTATTCAATAATTGAGGATGTAATTTCGGAATTAAATCACACACCACACGAGCGGCTGTTTCATAATGCAGACGACCATCTAAAGAGACGGCAATGGCTGGCAATCCTAAATGACGCCCTTCCAATGCTGCGGCCAAGGTACCGGAATAAATCGTATCATCCCCCATATTGCAACCCGCATTAATGCCAGATACCACAAGATCCACTTGGCCAGATAAAAAACCATTTAAAGCCAAATGCACGCAATCTGCAGGGGTGCCATTCACGCAGTAATCACCGCAATCTAAATGACGAGGGCGAAGCGGCTCAACAAGCGTTAATGAGCTTGATGCCGCGCTACGATTACGGTCGGGCGCAACAATCACCACATCGGCAATTTTTCGTAATTCTTTTGCTAAAACTTGAATCCCTTCGGCGTGAAAACCGTCATCATTGCTGACTAAAATTCGCATTATTCTTCTTCCTTAATATTCACTAACTCTCGCACCAATGCAGTGGCATAACTCCCTGCCGGCAAATAAAATGAGAGCTTCAATCCTTCTTCAACAAACGACCAATGGAAATCTTTTGCCTGCATTAATAAAGGGCGGCGAGCGGCTTTCATTCGTTCTTGTTTCATTAATTCTTGGAAAACCTGGTGTTCTAAAACCACTTGATTTTCGACCGCACTTGCAGATAAATTTTCTTCGCCAATTAAAGGTGCAGTGAGCAAAATATCTTGTTCGTTCAAACGTTGCTGTAAAACCGCTAAATCTTCATTGTCATCGGCCTTAAACCAACTGTGCGATCCGTTTAATTGCACAATATCGTCTCTTAGAACCTGATCTGCCACATTTTGTTCAATTCGTTCTGCAACAACCAAATTAAAAATTACACTGCGAGCCGCTGAAAGGTAAAAACTGCGTTTTTTACGATCTTTGACCTTAATCTCCCCTTTCGCCCAACGAATCGCTTGAGTCAGATTATGGCCATCTCGACCAAAACGTTGCTCTGTGAAGTAGTTAGGGAAACCATATTTCGCTACAAAATTCAAGCGCTCATTTAATTCGTCACTTTCTTTTGCACCACGCAATAAAATCTCAAAAGCATTCCCCTGAAGACTGCCTGTACGAATTTTACGATTGTGGCGAGTGACGTCTAAAATCTCGACACTTTCCAATTGAAATTGACTAAAATCTGGCGTTTCCTTACCTGGCATTTGTAAACAAAACCATTGTTCTGTAATACCATGACGATCTTTCAAACCAGCATACCCCATATTTCGATCAGAAATACCCGCAAACTTGGCAAGTTTTTCGCCCACAAACAATGTATTGCAATCCGTTTTACGGATTTTTACCGCCACAAATTCGCCTTCCCCTGACATTTCATAGCCAAGATCTTCTTTAACAATAAAATCAGCAAATTCTTGCTTTAAAAGTGCGGTTGTTTTTGGCGGTGTTTTTAAGGTGAAATAAGGGAGATGTTTGACCATTTTTTTCGTTCTAAAATAAGAAAGCCCAACTTTTTTCGCTGCAATAAATAGCGTGATCAGCTGGGCATGTTAAGCACAATTTATTCGCGCAGAATTTTAACCTTTCCGCCCCCTCAAGGCAAACTGAAATGAGCATAAATTTTTAGCGACATTTTCATCTTTATCCCCTACAATGACCGCACTTTTTCTGACAAAAGGAATGCCTTATGACGAACTTTAATGAACTTCAAGAAGAAACCCGTGAAATCATTACGGATTTATTAAATGACGGCAGCGATCCGGATGCGCTTTATATTATCGAACATCACATCGCCCATTATGATTTTGATACCTTAGAAAAAATTGCCGTGGATGCTTTCAAAGCAGGCTATGAAGTGTCAGAAGCAGAAGAATTTGAAGATGAAAATGGCAAGGTCATTTTCTGTTTTGACATCATCAGTGAAGTGGAATTAAAGCCTGAAATTATCGATGCACAACAAAAAGAAATTTTACCATTAGTCGAAAAATACAAAGGTATTTATGATGGCTGGGGCACGTATTTTGAAGATCCAAATGCGGAAGATGATGAATACGGCGATGACGGCGAATTTTTTGACGATGAAGATGTCGAAGACGACAACGAACGTTTACATTAATAATGTGGGGGGAATTAATCGCCCTTAATTTTTATCTTACCAAAATAGGAATGAAAAAATGAAACTCAAAGCACTTTCTCTTGCATTACTTGCCTTACCTATCGCTTCTTTTGCAGAAGAACCCGTACCGAATTATCCAGCTGATGTAACCTTTACTGTTGAAGCAGAAAAAGCAGTAGAACGTGATTTATTGCAAGTCTCCCTTTTTTACCAAGCGGAAGGCAATGATTTATCCGCGCTCAATAAAACCATGGCAGAAAAAATGAATAAAGCCATTGAATTAGCGAAAGCACAGAGCTCGGTCGAAATTACTGATAATTCTCGTAATACTATGGTTCGTTACGATAATAAAGGCAAACAGCAAGGTTGGATTGCGCATGCAGGATTAACCTTAGAAAGTAAAGACTCTCAAGCATTATCAACATTAGTAAATGAACTAGATGGCGTATTGGCCATTGCTCAGGTCAATGCCTCTGTTTCTCGTGAAAAATTAAGTAGTTTAGAAAATGAATTAACCAAAGAAGCTTTAGCAAAACTTAAAGATAAAGCACTCTTAGTTCAAGAATCCTTGCAGGTGAAAGGTTATCGCATACAGAACCTTGAAATTTCCTCAGCTAATGATTCAGTCGCTGATTTCCGCCCTTATGCTGCAGCCGAACTAAGCTCTAAAAGTTTATACTCGAGTGGGAAAGATGAAACTTACACTCAAAGTGGCAAAGAGAAAATTAAAGTCAGTGTGAATGCGCGAATTACATTGCTTAAAGAATAATTTTCTATACAATGAACGACGATTTTTTTAATAAGGAAAACAATATGAAAGTAGCAAAAAATACGGTTGTGAGTATCGCTTACCAAGTACGTACTCAAGACGGTGTATTAGTTGATGAAGCACCAGCAAATCAACCATTAGAATATTTACAAGGCCACAATAACTTAATCATTGGTCTTGAAAATGCCTTAGAAGGTAAAGAAGTTGGCGACAAATTTGAAGTACGTGTTCAACCAGAAGAAGGCTACGGCGAATACAATGAAAACATGGTTCAACGTGTACCAAAAGATGTATTCCAAGGCGTTGATGAAGTGGTGGTTGGTATGCGTTTCTTAGCAGATACAGATATCGGCCCTGTTCCTGTTGTGATCACTGAAGTGGACGGCGATGAAGTGGTGGTTGATGGTAACCACATGTTAGCAGGTCAAGAATTACACTTCACTGTTGAAGTTGTTGGTACTCGTGAAGCAACATTAGAAGAAATTGCTCACGGTCACGTGCATGGTGAACACGATCATCACCATCATCACGATGATGAAGGTGGTCACGGCTGCGGTTGTGGCGGTCACGGTCATCACCACCATGATCACGATCATGGACACGGTGGTTGCTGTGGCGGTGGTCATAAACACGATCATGATCACGGACACGGTCATGGCAGCTGTGGTTGTGGCGGTCACTAATCTTAATCTAGAGATAAAACTAGAGACAAAAAAAGTGCGGTTAAAAATAACCGCACTTTTTTCTTTATCTAAACTTTCATTACAGAATAAATCGGCTTAAATCTTCATTCTCAATCACTTCGCCTAATGCATCAATCACATAAGCGGCATCGATATTCACGGTTTGACCGTCCATTTCGCTCGCATCAAATGAGATTTTATCCATTAAACGTTCCATAACAGTATGTAAACGTCTTGCACCGATATTCTCCGTTTTCTCATTCACACGGAAAGCGGCTTCGGCAATTTTCTTGATTGCATCTTGTGTAAACTCAATGCTCACGCCTTCTGTCGCCATAAGCGCTTTATATTGCTCTGTTAAAGACGCATTTGGCTCAGTTAGAATACGCTCAAAGTCTTCTGCCGTTAATGCAGACAATTCAACACGAATCGGCAAACGACCTTGCAATTCAGGGATTAAATCTGATGGACGCGCCACTTGGAATGCACCCGATGCAATAAAGAGAATATGATCGGTTTTCACCATCCCGTGTTTAGTATTAACGGTAGAACCTTCCACTAATGGTAATAAGTCACGTTGCACACCTTCACGTGATACATCTGCACCACTGTATTCGCCTTTTTTACAGATCTTATCGATCTCATCAATAAACACGATACCGTTTTGCTCAACTGCATCGATAGCTTTTTGTTTCAATTCCTCTGGATTGATCAATTTGGCCGCTTCATCATCAATTAAGGTTTTTAATGCATCCTTAATTTTCATTTTGCGTTTTTTAGTTTTATCCGAACCTAAACTTTGGAACATGGATTGCAACTGATTGGTCATTTCTTCCATGCCTGGAGGTGCCATGATTTCCACACCCATTGACACGCCCGCCGACACATCAATTTCAATTTCTTTATCATCTAACTGCCCTTCACGTAATTTTTTACGGAACGCTTGACGAGTGCTGCTGTTGGTATCGTGGTTTTCCACTTCACCCCATTGATTTTTTGGTGGTGGTAGCAACGCATCTAAAATACGATCTTCAGCCGCATCTTCTGCTTTCGCACGATTTTTCGCAATTTCTTGTTGGCGAACCAATTTCATCGCACTGTCCGTTAAATCACGGATAATGGAGTCCACTTCTTTCCCCACATAGCCCACTTCGGTGAACTTCGTCGCTTCCACTTTAATGAAAGGTGCATTGGCTAATTTTGCAAGACGACGGGCAATCTCGGTTTTACCCACACCCGTTGGCCCAATCATTAAAATATTTTTAGGGGTCACTTCATGACGAAGTGGCTCTTGCAACTGCATTCTTCTCCAACGGTTACGCAACGCGATCGCCACCGCTCTTTTCGCCTCTTTTTGACCGATAATATGTTGATCTAATTCGGAAACAATTTCACGAGGGGTCATTTCAGACATAATTCTTCCTTATTTATTCGGTAATTCTTCGATAGTGAAATTCGTATTGGTGAACACGCAAATATCACCCGCAATTTTTAAAGATTTTTCTACAATTTCACGAGCTGATAAATCGGTATTTTCTACCAACGCACGGGCTGCCGATAATGCATAATTACCGCCTGAACCAATGGCTAAAATCTGATCAGCTTCTGGTTGAACAACATCACCAATACCGGTAATGATTAAACTTTCTTTTTCATCCGCCACAATCAGCATCGCTTCTAACTTGCGTAACGCACGATCGGTTCGCCAATCTTTGGCTAATTCCACGGCGGCTTTTAACAAATGCCCTTGATGCATTTCTAATTTACGCTCAAATAATTCAAATAAGGTGAACGCATCGGCTGTACCACCTGCGAAACCGGCTAAAACTTTGCCATTATATAAACGGCGTACTTTACGGGCATTCCCTTTCATGACGGTGTTGCCTAATGAAACCTGTCCATCGCCCCCAACAACCACTTGGCCATTACGACGTACGCTTACAATTGTTGTCATTCTTTTAATCCTTCTTTTAAGAAAAGTTACTCGTTATATGGCGATCGATTCCACCAAATTCAAGGGAAAATTTTTCTTTGATGCTTTATTAGACAATCAGTTTAAAAAAATGTGACAAAGATCACTTTTTTAAATAGCAAACGATTGCTATTATTTCACACCTTTATTTTAAAGGAATATGATTTGTTACAAATAAAACAAACTACTTAATGAGGAAAACATGAAAAATTTACTTAAACTTTCTGCCATTGCAATTTTAGCGGCAAGCGCAGCCTCTACTTTTGCATCAAACAAAGAACCTTACACTGAACAAGGTACGAATGCTCGTGAAATGACAGAGCAAAAACCGATTCACTGGATCTCTGTTGAGCAGTTGAAAAAAGAATTAGAAGGCAAAGCACCAATTAATGTGAGCTTCGACATTGATGATACTGTACTTTTCAGTAGCCCTTGTTTCTACCACGGCCAAGAAAAATACTCACCAGGTAAAAATGATTACTTAAAAAATCAAGATTTCTGGAATGAAGTGAATGCAGGTTGTGACCAATATTCCATTCCAAAACAAATTGCGGTGGATTTAATTAATATGCACCAAGCACGTGGTGACCAAATTTATTTTATTACTGGTCGTACAGCTGGCGATAAAGATGGAGTGACACCTGTGCTACAAAAAGCCTTTAATATTAAAGATATGCACCCTGTAGAATTCATGGGCGGTCGCAAACTTCCAACTAAATATAACAAAACACCGGGTATTATTGAGCACAAAGTGAGTATTCACTATGGTGACAGCGATGACGATATCCTAGCCGCAAAAGAAGCAGGTATTCGCGGCATCCGCTTAATGCGTGCAGCAAACTCAACTTACCAACCGATGCCAACCCTTGGTGGCTACGGTGAAGAAGTATTGATTAACTCAAACTACTAATCTTCCTAAAAAAGTGCGGTTATTTTTGACCGCACTTTTCTTATCTAATTAACAATCTTAATTTTTAAAAAGTTTCTGGGAATATGATAAAATTTTTCTGTTTCCAGGAGCCTATTTATGTCAGAACTCACGCCTAATCAATATTTAATCATCATTGCCGTGCTGGTTTTTATTAGCATTGTGATGCTTTTTCTATTAAGCCGCAGCAAACGAGATACGCAAGAATTACAACAAGATCTCAATAAAACCATCGGTGATTACAACCAATTAGCAGAGCGTTTTGATGCTTTAAGTGCAGTCAAAAATCAATTAGAACAACAAGCCGTTAAAGCGCAAACTCATGCGGAAGGCTTACAAACTCGTCTTAATGAACGTGATGAAAAAATCCAATATTTAGAAAAAGAATTGGATGAGGAACAGCTCCGCCACGATCAAATTGGCGGGCAAATCACCGCATTAAAAGAACGCTTTGGGATCGCATCCGCACAAGCCGAAAGCTTGCAAGGTCAATTACAACAAGCGCAAGAAAATGTACTACGAAAAGAACAAGAGCAGCAAAAAACACAGGAAAAATTGACCGCACTTTCACAAGAATTAACGGAGCTCAAAACCACCCTTTCCGAAAAAGAAAAGCATTTTGCCGAACAGCAACAGCATATTGAGCAATCCAAACAACAGCTAGGCGTAGAGTTCCAAAATCTGGCCAACCGCATTTTGGAAGAAAAAAGCCAATCCTTTAATCAGACCAATCAAACCGCATTGGAAACCTTATTGAAGCCTTTCCGGGAACAAATCGAAGGGTTTCAAAAACGAGTCAATGAAATCCATTCCGAATCTGTAAAAGGCAATGCAGGCTTAGAAGCGGAAATCAAAAAGGTGTTGGAAATTGGTTTAAATATGTCGCAAGAGGCCAATAATTTAACTTCAGCCTTAAAAGGTGAAAAGAAAACCTTAGGCAACTGGGGAGAAGTGCAACTTGAACGCGCACTTCAGTTGGCAGGTTTGATTGAAAACGTGCATTACAGTGCGCAGGCCCATTTTAAAGATGAACAAGGCGGTCGAAACTATCCTGATTTTGTGCTCAATTTACCTGATGAGAAAAATATTATCATCGATAGCAAAATGTCATTGAATGCTTACGAAAGTGCGGTTAATTCTGAGGATGAATTTGAACGTGAGCGTTTACTAAGGGAGCATATTAAAGCCCTGAAAAACCACATTGATGACTTGCACCGCAAGGATTATAGCAATTTAATTGGCATGCGCAGTCCTAATTTTGTCTTGATGTTCATCGCTGTGGAACCTGCTTATATTGAAGCCTTAAAATTAGACCCAAGTCTGTTTAATTATGGCTATGAGAAAAATGTGATTATGGTTTCGCACACGACCCTTATGCCAATTTTACGTACTGTGGCGAATTTATGGCGTATCGAACGAGGCAACGCCGAAGCCAAAGAAATCGCGGAAAAAGCAGGTGAAATTTACAACCAGATTTGCTTGGTGGCAGAACGTTTAAACAAACTGGGCAATACCCTTTCTACTGTGAGCAATCAATACAACAGCACCGTCACCGCCCTTGTGGGACAACAAGGTTTAGTGGGGAAAGTGGAACGCTTTAAAGACTTGTCAGCGAAAGCTAACAAGAGCATGCCAAACGTTGAATTACTCAATAATGACGTGGATTTAACGCGCCTATCCCTTATCACTACCGAGAATGAGGTAAAATAAAAAACACCGGTTGAATTTTTCTTTAAAAGCGGCTATTTTCTTGCCGCTTTTTTATTTGAATTTTTATTTATGAGGAATTTTATGGCAACGGAACAAAAAGAAATCTCGGATCCATGTGCAAAATATAATGAACAGACTAACTTTCTAAGCAAAACGATTTTTGCAAGTCGTTGGTTACAAGTGCCTATTTATTTAGGTTTAATTGTTGTACAAGGCATCTATGCCTACAAGTTTATGAAAAACTTGTGGTATCTCATCACCAATGTTAATGAAATGGATGCGGACACCATTATGCTCGCCGTACTCAATCTCATTGATGTGGTAATGATTGCTAACTTATTAGTAATGGTAACATTAGGCGGTTATGAGATTTTTGTTTCAAAACTGCGCACGAAAAACCACCCTGATCAACCTGAATGGATGAGCCATGTGAATGCGACTGTACTGAAAGTTAAACTTTCCATGTCAATTATCAGTATTTCGTCTATTCACTTATTGCAAACCTTTGTGAATGCCTCAAAAATTCCTGAAAAAACGATTATGTGGGAAGTGATTATTCATTTTTCTTTCTTGATTTCAGCGATTGCCATGGCTTATACCGATAAAATCTTATACAGTACAAGTCATAAAAATCATTAATACGCAAAGTGCGGTCAAAATTGACTGCACTTTTATTTTCTAGAACTCATCTTGGTGTTTAAATTTCAATAAATCTCGACGTTCTTTTTTGTTTGGACGACGATCAGGATGTGGCATCGAAAGTGCATTATTTTTTCTTGCCCATGCCATTTCTTCGCGTTTTTTCACACTCTGAGTCGTTTCTCGGTAAAGCAGTTGGGCTTCAGGGGCGCCACGGCGTTGGTCACTCAACGCAATCACTTCAATTTCTTTTTCATCGCTACCTTGACGAAGCTTAATCATAGCGCCGACTTCTACATTTTTGCTTACTTTAGCTCGTTGACCGTTGTAATGGACTTTGCCCCCTTCAATCATCGCTTTTGCAATGCTACGGGTTTTATAAAAACGCGCCGCCCAAAGCCATTTATCTAATCGTACTTCGTTATTTTCAGTCATAACTCTTCCTATTTCTCTCACTTTGCGTATGATGAGCCAATAACAAGATAATAGGGCTAATATCATGAAAAAACAACTTCCACACATTCTCTCCCTTTCCACGGTGGCAAAATCCCGCTTGTTTGAAATTCAAGCTGTCGATCTCAAATTCTCTAATGGCATTGACCGCACTTATGAACGTTTCCGCCCTTTTAATCGCGATTCCGTCATGGTGATTGCAATTGATGGAGAGGAGCTCCTCCTGGTTCGCGAATATGCCGTTGGAACAGAACAATATGAGTTAGGCTTTGTAAAAGGTGGCATGGATACGGGAGAAACGCCCGAACAAAGTGCGAATCGCGAATTGCAGGAAGAAATTGGCTTTGGGGCAAAAAAATGGACGTTTTTACGCACAATGAAGATCAATCCACAAATCATGGGTCATAAAATGCACGTTTTACTAGGTGAAGATCTATACCCAAATCAACTGGAAGGGGATGAACCCGAACCATTAGAAATCGTGCGTTACCCTTTATCTCAACTTGATGCCCTGTTGATAAGTGACGAATTTAATGAGGCAAGAAACTTAACCGCACTTTATACCTTACGAGATTATTTAAAAAAACGTAAATAAATCGAAAAAATTTAGATAAATTCTAATTGTAAGCGATTAACTTTAAATAAAACTTGAATAATTATTCTTTTTTTGAGAATGTATAGTCATTTATCAAAAATAAATAGGAAAATTTATGTCTCATGATAATTTAAAAGAATTGACCTTCCGAGGAATGTTCCTTGGGGCGTTAATTACAGTGATCTTCACTGCATCTAACGTTTATTTGGGTCTTAAAGTGGGGATGACTTTCGCCTCCTCCATTCCAGCTGCCGTAATTTCTATGGCAATTTTAAAATTCTTCAAGGATTCCAGTATCTTAGAAAATAACATGGTGCAAACCCAAGCTTCATCAGCGGGGACACTGTCTTCTGTTATTTTCGTTCTTCCAGGTCTATTAATGATGGGTTACTGGCAGGAATTCCCATTCTGGCAAACTGTGCTTATCTGTGCCTCTGGCGGTACGTTGGGCGTACTATTCACTATTCCATTACGTCGTGCGATGGTGGTAAACAGCGACTTACCTTACCCTGAGGGTGTGGCTGCAGCCGAAATCTTAAAAGCGGGTAATAATGACGAAAGTGACAGTGGTGTAAAAGATATCGCTTATGGCGGTATTTTCGCGGGAACCGTTGCGTTCTTAACTAACGCATTACGTGTCATGTCTGACAGCGCTAGTGCATGGTTCTCTAACGGCAAAGCCGTTTTCCAATTACCGATGGGCTTCTCTCTTGCATTAGTCGGTGCGGGCTACTTAATTGGTATCGTAGGCGGTCTTGCGATGTTATTCGGGACATTCCTCGCTTGGGGTGTGGCTGTACCTTATTTCACCGCAACAGGTGATATGCCAACCGATGCTTCCATCGTGAGCTATGCCATGACTGAATGGAAAACCAAAGTGCGCTTTATTGGTGTGGGCACTATCGGTATTGCAGCGATTTGGACATTATTAATCCTTCTCAAACCAATGATTGAAGGGATGGTTCATTCTTTCCGTATGTTAAAAGGTTCACAAGCTGAATCAGAAAATCGTATTGATATCGACTTATCGCCAAAAACCATTATTTATATTTTATTGGCGACTGTCGTATTAATCGTGATTTCCTTATATCACTTCGTTGCAGCCGCACCAATTTCTGCTGAACTTGCCGTGTTATTAGTCGTGGTTTGTACTCTGCTTGCGGTGTTAATTGGCTTCTTCGTTGCAGCAGCATCTGGTTATATGGCGGGATTAGTTGGTTCATCTTCCAGCCCAATTTCAGGCATCGGGATTATTTCCGTGATCGTGATTTCACTTGTTTTAGTGACCATTGGTAAAAGCAGTGGCTTATTTGAAACGGCAGACGGTCAAAAATTCTTAACCGCATTAACCTTGTTCACCGCATCTATCGTATTAACCACAGCAACTATTTCAAACGATAACTTACAAGACTTAAAAACCGGTCTTTTAGTTGAAGCGACACCTTGGAGACAACAGGTTGCGTTAATCATTGGTTGTTTCGTTGGTGCATTAGTGATTGCGCCGGTATTAGAAATTTTATACCACGCTTATGGTTTCACGGGTGCATTACCACGTCCAGACATGGATCCAACACAAGCACTTTCAGCGCCACAAGCAACCATTATGACCACTATTTCAAAAGGTATTTTCACCAACCAATTAGAATGGACTTACATTTTAAGTGGTGTAGGTTTGGGTGTGGTCTTAATCATCGTAGATGCGCTTATGCGTAAAACCAGCAACAGTCGTTTTGCGTTACCAGTATTAGCGGTTGGTATTGGTATTTACCTTCCACCATCAATCAATATGCCGGTTGTGGTCGGTGCGGTGATGACATGGCTTCTCACACGCAATATTAAGCGCTATGCAAAACGCACTAACGATACTGAAGTAGAGAAAAAAGCAGAACGTTTCGGTACACTTTTCGCGGCAGGTTTAATTGTCGGTGAAAGCTTAATGGGCGTTATCTTAGCCTTCATTATTGCGGCATCTGTAACATCTGGCGGATCTGAAGCACCATTAGCCTTAGCGTTAGAAAACTGGGATAATATAGGCGAATTACTCGGTCTTGCCGTGTTTATCTTCGGTGTCTTTATTTTCGTTTCTCGTGTATTGCGTGCGAAGAAATCAAAATAATGGATGAAAATAGGCTGTCCTCGGATAGCCTATTTTTCTAGGAGCTTAAGGTGTCAACTCAATCCCCTTATTTGAAAGCGATTATTATCTTCCCACTAGTTACGCAGCTGATAGGCAGTGTTATCGCTTATGTCCTTTTCGACCTAGACGACTACAGAGAAGGTTATTTCGACTCTGCGTTATTTGGTTTCTTTCTGACATTTTGGCCTCTCACTGTTCCGGCGATAATCAATGCTTACGTTGCCAAATGCAGAGGCTATCTACGCCATCACTGGAAGAAGATTCTCCTTTTTTCATTTATCATTATTTTTTGTTATTGGAGTATCGGTAATGTCGTGATCGCACCAAATACAAAATACCTCACTGACCGTATATCCTTCATCTTAGGCGGATCTTCCATCATGGCAATCTATACGACAATTTTCCTCTCCTTGTTATTACCGAAATCAAAGTAGAGAATAAATATGCAATTATCTCAATCTCTTCTCGATCAAGTCCTCACGCTTGCTAATGAAGCGGGAAAACATTTGGCTCGTTTTTACCAACAGGATGTGGCAATACAAACTAAATCGGATAACACACCTGTCACAGAGGCGGATTTATTTGTCAGCCAGTTTTTAATCGAAAAACTGACCGCACTTTTCCCCGACATTCCTGTTCTTTCTGAGGAAAACTGCAATATCCCCTTTGAACAACGCCAAACTTGGCAAACCTATTGGTTGATCGATCCCCTTGATGGCACACAGCAATTTATTGATCGCACGGATCAATTTTCCGTTTTGATTACACTCGTACAAAATCATCAACCTGTACTGGGGGTCATTCACTTCCCTATTTTGAATATCACCTATTACGCCATGAAAGGTTTTGGGGCATTCAAACAGAGTGACAAAGAGATAAAAGCCTTACAACCACAAAAAATCGATCTCACGAAGCCGTTAAAAATCGCCGTAGGTGCCACCACCTCACAAGAAAAAGTGCGGTCAATTTTGGCGAAGAATTTGGCATGCAAATTTACGGTCGTAGGTTCAAGTAGTTTGAAAAGCGGTTTAGTCGCAGAAGGAGTGGTTGATTGCTATATTCGACTCGGCAAAACCGGCGAATGGGACACCGCGGGCGCTGAAATCTTATTAGCTGAAATCAATGGGGGAATTTTCGATCCACACTTTCAGCCACTCACCTATAACCAGCGTGAAAGTTTAATTAATCCAAACTTTGTGATGGTGTCAGATAATACACAAAATTGGGCATCTATCTTTCAATTTAATTGATTGGTTCGATTGGTAAAGTGCAGTAATATATTGCATTATTTAAAAATACTACTCGGAACAATAAGGAATAATATGCAAACTAATAATAACTGTATCGTGATTTTTGGTGCTTCCGGTGATTTGACTCACCGCAAACTCATTCCAGCACTTTATAATCTTTTCAAATTTGGTCGTTTAAACAAATTTTCTGTATTAGGTGTCGCTCGTTCAGAATTAAACGATGAGACTTTCCGTGAAAAAATGCGTGAAGCGTTACTTGAAACAGAAGAAACCACACCCGAAACGCTAGACGCTTTTTGTAGCCATCTCTATTACCAAGCGGTAAACACATCTGATGCGGCCGATTACGGAAAATTAGTCCCACGTTTAGAAGAATTACATACTAAATATCAAACGAATGGCAACACCCTTTACTATATGTCTACGCCACCAAGTTTATATGGTGTGATTCCAGAATGTCTTGCAGCTCATGGTTTAAACACAGAAGAAGACGGTTGGAAACGGATTATTGTCGAAAAACCTTTTGGTTACGATGAAAAAACAGCACAAGAACTCGACGTCCAAATTCATCGTTTCTTTGAAGAACATCAAATCTATCGTATCGACCATTATCTTGGTAAAGAAACCGTACAAAACTTACTTGTTTTACGCTTTTCAAATGGTTTATTCGAACCGCTTTGGAACCGTAATTACATTGATTATGTCGAAATTACGGGAGCCGAAGCCATTGGTGTAGAAGAACGTGGTGGCTATTATGATGGTTCCGGTGCAATGCGTGACATGTTCCAAAACCACTTACTACAAGTTCTAGCCATGGTTGCCATGGAACCACCTGCTATCATTAATGCAAACTCGATGCGTGATGAAGTAGCCAAAGTCATGCATTCTTTACGTCCATTAACGCAAGATGACGTTGAGCATAATTTAGTGCTTGGTCAATACACTGCAGCAGAAATTGATGGCAAAGAAGTCAAAGGCTATTTACAAGAAAAAGGTGTGCCTGCTAACTCTCGCACAGAAACCTTTATGGCCTTACGTTGTGAAATCGAAAACTGGCGTTGGGCGGGTGTACCTTTCTATGTACGAACAGGTAAGCGCTTGCCGGCACGTGTGACTGAAATTGTTATTCATTTCAAAACTACTCCGCACCCTGTATTCAGTCAAAATGCACCAGAAAATAAATTGATCATTCGTATTCAACCCGATGAAGCGATTTCAATGCGTTTCGGCTTGAAAAAACCAGGGGCAGGCTTTGAAGCAAAAGAAGTGTCAATGGATTTCCGTTATGCTGATTTAGCCGATGACCAAGTCCTGACGGCTTATGAGCGCTTATTGCTCGATGCGATGAAAGGTGATGCAACACTCTTCGCTCGTACTGATGCCGTTCATGCTGCATGGAAATTCGTTCAACCAATTTTAGACTACAAAGAAGCAGGCGGCCGAGTTCATGAATATGAAGCAGGTACTTGGGGACCTGTTGCGGCGGAAAAACTTATCGCGAAAAGTGGTCGCGTATGGCGTAAACCAAGTGGCAAAATGAAGAAAAAGGTTTAATCATTAATCGCAAGCCTTCTTCCCTACAAGCGGAAGAAGGCTTATATCCAATATAAAGAGAAGCAAACATGAACACCATCACCTTCCCAACGGCTCAACACGCTGTTGAAAAGATCGCCCAAGAATTTGTGATTTATAGCCAATTAAATCATCCTGTACACATTTCCCTTTCCGGTGGTTCAACGCCTAAATTGTTATTTAAAACCTTAGCCAAAGCGCCTTATGCAGAACAAATTAACTGGAAAAACCTGCATTTTTGGTGGGGTGATGATCGTATGGTTCCACCAACCGATTCAGAAAGCAACTATGGTGAAGTGCAAAAACGCTTATTCGATCATATTCAAATTCCAACGGAAAACATCCACAGAATTCGTGGCGAAAATGAACCGCACTTTGAACTAAAACGCTTCGAAGAAGAATTAACTGCGGTCATTCCAAACGGCATTTTTGATTGGATCATTTTAGGCATGGGAACTGATGGTCATACCGCATCTCTCTTCCCACATCAAACCAATTTTGATGATGAAAACCTTGCGGTCATTGCAAAACACCCTGAAAGCGGTCAAATCCGCATTTCTAAAACAGCCAAACTCATTGAACAAGCCAAACGCATTACCTATTTAGTCACTGGCGAAAGCAAAGCGGATATTTTAAAAGAAATCCAAACAACGCCAGCAGAAAACCTGCCTTACCCTGCTGCCAAAATTAAAGCAAAAAATGGGGTGACGGAATGGTATTTGGATAAAACGGCGGCAGCATTATTGTAATACGCCCATCAAAAAGGGAACTTCAAGATGAAAAAAGTATTGTTATTAACTTTATTGCCAGTAGCTGCAATGGCCACTTCAATCAAAGGTATTGGAAACTACCAAGATTGGGATTTAGTATGTGATAACACGGGCACTTGTCGTATGGCGGGTTATCAGGATGAAAGTAGTGACCCAGTCTCTATTTTATTTACTCGTGCAGCAGGCGAAAATGCTGCTGTCGAAGGGAAACTCACTATTGTACCATTCGGAGAAGCCGACCGTGATGTTCAAGTCGGTCAAGATATTGAAATTTGGTTAAATGGCAAATCATTAGGCACAGTCAAGCATATTTCTGACGACGCGCCAGATAAGCTGACTGAAGAGCAAACTAAGGCATTACTTAGCGGATTGAAAAAAGAGAGCGAAATTCGTCTCACCTATGGGAAAACTACGCTTAAAGTATCAGACAAAGGCGCAGCGGCAGCCATGCTCAAAATGGATGAATTCCAACAGCGGTTAAATACGCCTTCAGCACTTATTCGTCAAGGTCAAGAAAAACATGCTGTATTAGCGCCAAAAGTTGAACCCCAAATTGATGCTGTTAGCGTGAAAAACCGCAAAACAACTGAATTAAAACTCGGTGAAAAACAATACGATAACGTGCTCGCACTATTACGTAAAGCTCACGATGGCTGCGTTGATGAAGACTTAGAAAGCCAAGATATAACGATTTATCCGTTAACGCATAATAAGGTATTAGCTGAAGCGCTTTGTTTTAAAGGCGCTTATCAAAGCACCAACTACTATGCTGTACTCGATGACAAACTGAGCAAAGTAGAACAAGTCTTAGCGGAGCAGTACAACGAAGCAGGCTATGATGAAAAACAAGGTTATGCGTTTGTAAGAGGTTCTTACAAAGGTCGGGCATTAGGTGATTGTTGGGCTGGGCAAGACGCAGTATGGAATGGCAAAATTTTTATCCGCACTTCACACTGGATGACAGGCGCTTGTAAAGGGCTTCCCGGAGGTACGTGGCAGTTACCGATTTTTGTTAGTAACATCATCGTTAAATAAACAAACAACGCTTAATGCAAGCGGTTAGATTTGACGAATTTTTTGCAAATCTTCTTTTAGGAATTTATAACATGAAAAAAGTTATTCTTCTCTCACTATTACCACTCACTGCAATGGCTGCGCCATCGTTAAAAGGGTTTGAAAAGAATTATCAAGACTGGGATTTGATTTGTGATAATACCGGCACTTGCAATATGGCGGGCTATCAAGAAGGAGATGGTTCCGAACATCCTGTTTCGATTTTATTTACCCGAAGTGCGGGGGAGCAAACACCTGTGACGGCGCAATTGGCATTATTACCCGATGAACTGGGTAATAAAACGGCTGAAATTATCTTAAATGGTCAATCACTCGGTACGATCCAAAATTTCTCAGAAGAGGGAATTGCAAAATTAAGTGAAAAACAAACAACAGAATTACTCACTGCACTAAAAGGAAACGCAAGTATTGAAGTGATTTTTGGTGAGTTTAAGGAAAAAGTCTCTGATAAAGGTGCAGCTGCCGCGATGCTCAAAATGGATGAGTTTCAACAACGTTTAAATACGCCTTCCGCACTCATTCGTCAAGGTCAAGAAAAACATGCGGTATTGGCTCCACAGGCTGCACCAAAAATTGAGGCAGTAAGTGTGAATAACCGCCAAACCACGGAATTAAAACGCGGTGAAAAACAGTTTGATGCGGTATTAGCATTATTACGTAAAAGTAATGGGACGAATGAAGATGCAGAAAATTACTGTTATGAACTTCATAAAGATGATGTATGGAATAAACAAATTACACTTTACCCGCTAACGAAAGGTAAAGTGCTAGCTGAAGCGATTTGTTTGGCAGGCTCTTATCAATCCACTTATTACTATGCCGTATTAGACGAAAAATTAAGCAAGGTTGAGCAAGTGCTGGCAAATAAGTATAACTATGCTGATTATGATAAAAACACTCACGTCTTAACGGTAAATGGCTCATTTAAAGGGAGTGGTATCGGTAATTGTTGGTCTGGGCAAGAAGCTGTTTGGAATGGCAAAATCTTTATCCGTACTGAAGAACATACCTCAGGTTCTTGTAAAGGGTTTGCGGGCGGAGCTTGGGGCGGATTACCGATTTTTGTGAGCGAGATTAACGTTAAATAAAAATTACTGCCCACTTGTAAGCGGGCAGATTTCTTCTATTTTTGCAAATCTTCTTTTAGGAATTGATAACATGAAAAAAGTTATTCTTCTCTCATTATTACCATTTACTGCAATGGCAGCTTCAACATCAATCAAAGGTATTGGAAACTACCAAGATTGGGATTTAGTATGTGATAACACGGGCACTTGTCGTATGGCAGGTTATCAAGAGAAAGGAGACGATCCAGTTTCTATTTTATTTACTCGCGCGGCAGGTGAAAATGCTACTGTCGAAGGGAAACTCACTATTTTACCATTCGGTGAAGCCGACCGTGATGTTCAAGTCGGTCAAGACATTGAAATTTGGTTAAACGGTAAATCATTAGGCAAAGTCAAGCATATTTCTGACGACGAGCCAGATAAGCTGACTGAAGAGCAAACCAAGGCATTACTTAGCGGATTGAAAAAAGAGAGCGAAATTCGTCTCACCTATGGGAAAACCACGCTTAAAGTGTCAGACAAAGGCGCAGCAGCAGCCATGCTCAAAATGGATGAATTCCAACAACGATTAAATACCCCTTCCGCACTCATTCGCCAAGGTCAAGAAAAACATGCTGTATTAGCGCCAAAAGTTAAACCCAAAATTGATGCTGTTAGCGTGAACAACCGCAAAACAATAGAATTAAAACACGGTGAAAAACAATTTAATCATGTGCTAGCACTGTTACGTAAAGCTCACGATGGCTGCTATGATGGAGACCTAGAAAGCCAAAATATAATGATTTATCCGTTAACTCAGAATAAGGTATTAGCTGAAGCGCTTTGTTTTAAAGGCGCTTATCAAAGCACCAACTACTATGCTGTACTCGATGACAAACTGAGCAAAGTAGAACAAGTCTTAGCGGAGCAGTACAACGAAGCAGGCTATGATGAAAAACAAGGTTATGCGTTTGTAAGAGGTTCTTACAAAGGTCATGCATTCGGTGATTGTTGGAATGGGCAAGACGCGGTATGGAATGGAAAAATTTTTATCCGCACTTCGGACTGGATGACAGGCGGTTGTTATAAATGGTTTACCGGTGGCGCATGGCAGTTACCTACTTTCGTCAGTGATATCATCGTAAAATAAACAACACGTGCTTAAAAGCGGTTAGATTTGACGAATTTTTTGCAAAACTTCTTTTAGAGATTCATAAAATGAAAAAATATCTTCTTCTCGCATTACTACCACTTACCGCAATGGCTGCGCCATCGTTAAAAGGGTTTGAAAAGACTTATCAAGACTGGGATTTAATTTGTGATAATACCGGCACCTGTAATATGGCGGGTTATCAAGAAGAAAGAGATGGCTCTGAGCATCCTGTTTCGATTTTATTTACTCGAAGTGCGGGTGAGAAAGCACCTGTGACGGCGCAATTAGCATTATTACCCGATGAACTGGGTAATAAAACGGCTGAAATTATCTTAAATGGTCAATCACTCGGTACGATCCAAAATTTCTCAGAAGAGGGGAACGCAAAATTAAGTGAAAAACAAACAACAGAATTACTCACGGCGCTAAAAGGGAATGCAAGTATTGAAGTGATTTTTGGGGAGTTTAAGGAGAAAGTCTCTGATAAAGGTGCAGCTGCCGCGATGCTCAAAATGGATGAGTTTCAACAACGTTTAAATACGCATTCCGCACTTATTCGCCAAGGTCAAGAAAAACATGCGGTATTATCGCCACAGGCTGCACCAAAAATTGAGGCAGTAAGTGTGAAAAAACGCCAAACTACAGAATTAAAACGCGGTAAAAAACAGTTTAATGCGGTATTAGCATTATTACGTAAAAGTAATGGGACGAATGAAGATGCAGAAAATCACTGTTATGCACTTCATATTGATGAAGAGTGGAACAAAAAAATTACGCTTTACCCACTAACGAAAGGTAAAGTGCTAGCTCAAGCTGTTTGTATGGGTGGTTATAATTACATTAATTACTATGCCGTGTTAGATGAAAAATTAACCAAAGTTGAACAAGTACTCGAAAACCAATATAACTATGCTGATTATGATAAAAACACTCATGTTTTAAAGGTAGAAGGGGCATTTAAAGCGCGTGGTCTTGGCGATTGTTGGCATGGGCAGGAAGCAGTATGGAACGGCAACACTTTTATTCTCACTAAAGAACATACCACAGGCTCTTGCAAAGGGTTCGGGGGCGGAGCTTGGGGCCCATTGCCAACTTTTGTAAGCGAGCTTAAAGTAAAATAAAAATCACTGCCCGCTTGTAAGCGGTTAGATCTGACGAATTTTTTGCAAATCTTCTGTTAGGAATTGATAACATGAAAAAAATTATTCTTTTCTCATTATTACCACTCACTGCAATGGCTGCGCCATCGTTAAAAGGGTTTGAAAAGACTTATCAAGACTGGGATTTGATTTGTGATAATACCGGCACTTGTAATATGGCGGGTTATCAAGATGGTTCAGATTTGGTTTCACTTTTATTTAGGCGAGAAGCTGGTGAGAAAGCCGCAGTAAAATCTTCTTTAGCAATATCGGTAAATAATGAGAGCGATAAGGGCAAGCCTGTAGAAATTATGCTCAATGGGAAATTGCTCAGTGTCGTACCCAAAATGACCGATATTGATTCTAATGATAAACAAATCGCTGCTCTCGATGATAAACAAACAGCTGCGTTATTAAAGGCCTTAAAAGAGAATGCCAATATTGAATTCATTTCTGGTCAATTTAAAGGCAAATTGTCGAATGAAGGGGCAAAAGCTGCGATGCTTAAGATGGATGAATTTCAACAGCGTTTAAATACGCCATCAGCGTTAATTCGTCAGGGACAAGAGAAACATACGGTATTAGCACCACAAGTTGCACCCAAAATTCAAGTTGCCTATATTAAAAACCCTAGCAAAACAGAATTAAAACGAGGCGAAAAACAATTTGATGCCGTATTAGCATTATTGCGTAAAAGTGCTGATAGTAGTGCAATTGATTACTGTTTGTCTCTTCATGATGATTCTGAACAGAAGACAATTACACTTTATTCACTTACGCAGGGAAAAGTGTTAGCTGAGGCAGTGTGTATCAGTGGTAGTGCAGCTTACACCGGCTATTATGCGGTCATGGACAATAAATTGAGCAAAGTAGAACAAGTATTGGAAGATCAATACAACTTTGCATATTATGATGAGAAGCTTAATGCTTTAATTGTAGAAGGATCATATAAATCTAGTGGCCTTGCTGAGAGCTGGTATGGCTACGAAGCAGCATGGAATGGCAAAACTTTCATCACTACAGCGGAACATACTTCTGGTTCTAGTAAAGGCTTTATTGGTGGAGCATGGGGCGGATTGCCGACTTTTGTGAGTCATAGAACGGTTAAATAATTTATCTATTTAACCTTTAAAACCTGGAGTAACAAATGATTGACTATAAAATTAATGAACCGATTTCAGTTAAACAATTTATTGGATTGTTAAATAAAACAACATTAGGCGCCCGCCGTCCGTTAGAGGATGAAAAGCGTGTCGCAGCAATGTTGCACCATGCGGATTTATTAATCACCGCTTGGGATGGTGAACGATTAGTGGGTGTGGCACGTTCGGTGACGGATTTTGCCTACTGCTGTTATTTATCTGATTTAGCGGTTGATGAACAATATCAAAAACAAGGTATCGGCTTGCAGTTAATTGAACACACTAAACACGCCTTACATCCACAAGCCAAAATTGTGCTTTTATCCGCTCCACAAGCAGTGGATTATTATCCACATATTGGATTTACTCAACATATGAGTGCGTGGACGAAGAGTTAATTTATTAGAATGATATGGCGACAAAAATGAAAAAACTGTTTGTACTACTTACTTCAACTTTGTTATTTGCTTGTTCATCTGGTCCATCTTTAGATCAGTTAGCGGCACAAATGCCAAAAGATAATCGCTCAGTAATGCTTCAAGTTCCAGAAGCAGGAAACCCAGTTTCAAATGGAATGCTTGTAGCAACGATTAGAACCGCAGGTGGTACTTCAGGAAAACGACTCGTATCTCTTTTAGCTACAAATAATTTACACATTGGAATTGCAGGGAACAGTCAATCTGTGAATAAAGCAGTTGCTATGTATGGACTAAATAATGCAGAAAAGGTCGGTAAGGATGTATCTTTATACCTTGTTGGAGATAGTCAAAGTGATAAAGCAGATCTAGAAAAAGCCGCAAAAGCGAAAAATGTAGAAATGCATTACATTATGCAAAAATAAGATATAGATACATTAGATGCGGAGTGACTTTAATGTTGAATTTAGATAATAAAAAATTTGTTGCTGTTGAAAACACCGCAAATGGTGAGGTCAGTAGTCAAACAGAATTTCATTACCATCAACAAGGTAAAATGATTTGGGCAGAATATGGTGGCGGTGAAATTTTAAAAGGCTTTTTAATTGGAAAATGGATTGACGATACTCAAATTGAATTTACGTATCAACATTTAAATCAATCTCTAGAAAATCGTTTGGGGCGTTGCTGTACAACATTTTCTTTAGAAGAAAGTAAACTCATCGGTCATGAAAAATGGCAGTGGCTAGACACGTTAGAGCAAGGCAGCTCTTTAATTAGAGAAATTTAAAAGAAATTTTGTTATAGAATATCAGAAACAAGGTATCATCTTGCAGTCGATTGAACACACTAAACAAGCCTTACATCCACAAGCTAAAATTGTGCTGTTATCCGCTCCCAAAGCGGTAGATTATTACCTGCATATTGGATTTACTCAACATATGAGTGCATGGACGAAGAGTTAATTTAATTGTATAAGGGAAACCTTGATGTCTACAACACAGCTTGAAAATGCGAAAAAAATTATTGATGATAATTATGAAGAAAATCCTAATAGTTTTTTACACGACTTTTGTCACAATTCTTTTTTTAGCAGAGAAAAACTCGAAGAATATTTAGATGCTATCGGCTATCTGATTGCTGTTGATTATCAAAGATATAAATTTGATAGAGTAAAGTTAGTTCAGATAAATGATATACAAGCTCAAATTCTAATTTATCTAGGATATCATAAAGATCCTTCAGATGTTATTTTTATTAAAAACTTACCTGAATATATAAATGAAGGAATTATTACTCCTTTGCGAGAAAGAACAAATAGCTATAATTCTGGATTTTTTAATAGAGATGTTTTTGATTATATTATAAAAAATAAACATAAATAGTTTATATCTTTAAAGTGGGATTTATCCCACTATTAACTATTTAAAAATAATGGTGGGATAATCCCCCGCCCTACAACAGGAGAAAACAATGTCAGTAAAAGGCGACATCGGTGTTATCGGCTTAGCCGTAATGGGGCAAAACCTCATTTTAAATATGAATGATCATGGCTTTAAAGTTGTGGCGTATAACCGTACCACTTCAAAAGTGGATGAATTTTTACAAGGTGCAGCAAAAGGCACCAATATTATCGGCGCATACTCTTTAGAAGATTTAGCTTCTAAATTGGAAAAACCACGTAAAGTGATGTTAATGGTGCGCGCGGGTGATGTAGTAGATCAATTCATTGAGGCATTACTGCCACATTTAGAAGAAGGCGACATCATTATTGATGGCGGTAACTCAAACTACCCAGATACCAACCGTCGTGTAAAAGCATTGGCTGAAAAAGGCATTCGCTTTATTGGTTCGGGTGTTTCAGGTGGTGAAGAAGGTGCGCGTCATGGACCATCTATTATGCCGGGCGGTAACCAAGAAGCATGGCCATATGTTAAACCAATCTTCCAAGCAATCTCAGCTAAAACCGAACAAGGCGAACCTTGCTGTGACTGGGTTGGCGGTGAAGGTGCTGGCCACTTCGTGAAAATGGTTCACAATGGTATCGAATATGGCGATATGCAATTAATCTGTGAGGCTTACCAATTCTTAAAAGAAGGTTTAGGCTTAAGCTATGAAGAAATGCAGGCTATCTTCGCAGAATGGAAAAAAACTGAACTTGATAGCTATTTAATTGATATCACCACCGATATTCTTGGTTATAAAGATGCTGATGGTGAACCATTAGTTGAAAAAATCTTAGATACAGCTGGCCAAAAAGGGACTGGTAAATGGACAGGTATCAATGCATTAGATTTCGGTATTCCATTAACCTTAATCACTGAATCCGTCTTTGCTCGTTGTGTCTCTTCATTTAAAGATCAACGTGTTGCCGCTAATCAATTATTTGGCAAAACAATTCAACCGGTTGAAGGCGATAAAAAAGTGTGGATTGAAGCAGTACGTAAAGCATTATTGGCGTCAAAAATCATTTCTTACGCACAAGGCTTTATGCTGATTCGTGAAGCCTCTGAACAATTTGGCTGGAACATCAACTACGGCGCAACAGCGTTGTTATGGCGTGAAGGTTGTATTATCCGTAGCCGTTTCTTAGGCAACATTCGGGATGCATATGAAGCAAATCCAGATTTAATCTTCTTGGGTTCAGATAGCTACTTCAAAGGCATTTTAGAAAACGCATTAAGTGACTGGCGTAAAGTGGTGGCAAAATCGATCGAAGTGGGTATCCCAATGCCTTGTATGGCCTCTGCGATTACCTTCTTAGATGGCTATACTTCAGCACGTTTACCGGCAAACTTATTGCAAGCACAACGTGACTACTTCGGTGCTCATACTTATGAACGTACTGATAAACCTCGTGGTGAATTCTTCCACACCAACTGGACGGGTCGCGGTGGTAATACTGCATCCACCACTTATGATGTGTAAGTAAAAAACTCGTGATAAACTCACCGCACTTTGTTCGCATAAAGTGCGGTTTATTTTTACCTTATTTTGGAGAAACCTATGTTACCTCAATCACGCTTGGATAAAATTTCAGAAATGGAAAACCTTCTCAATGAAGCAGAGAGTTTCTTAGCTGACGCAGAACAATTTCTTGAAAAATGGCAGGCCTTCTTACCAAAAATGAAAACCTTAGAACACTATTATTTTGATGGTGACTGGCGAGAAGATTATCAAGCTTATGAGGACGGTAAGATCCCCGAGGATATGCCCTGTGGCGTATTAAGTGAGGATTTAGTGTTTAATGCCAGTACAGGGCATCATAGTTTGGCGATTGAATATTTGAAAGTGGTAGCGAAAGTATTAGATCAAGCTAAAGATTAACATTCAATATATTTAATTGTTCAGAAAAACATCGAAAAACGCATATTTTTGAACTTTCATTCATCTCTGTTTGTCTTAGGGATTACTATCAATATGGATAGTTTTATATGTTAAACACGGAGAGATCCTATGAAATTAATTGGAAAATCACTTGTTATCGCGATGACTGTTATTTCTCTTGCAGCATGTGGAAATATGAGTCGTACTCAAAAAAATACAACAGCTGGCGCCGCTATCGGTGGTGCAGCAGGCTATATGCTTGGTGGTAATGCCGCAACCACATTAGGTGGTGCCGCATTAGGTGGCGTAATCGGTAGCCAAGTCAATAAATAGTCAAAAAAATAACCGCACTTAATTAAGTGCGGTTTTTTTTATTATTTCTCGGCTGTTTTTTCTATGCTTGGTTTACGGCGTTTACCTATATTTTTCGTATCTTTATGACGCAGTTTAGCTTTCTTCTTCGCGTCTGCTTTTTTCTTTTCTTCACGCTTTTCTTTAATACGTGCTTTTTGCTTTTTAGACATGGATTTTACTTCCCCATCTTTCGGTGGTTTAGTACGAGGTTCTAGCCCTTCTAAAATACGCGCTTTTAAAAGCTCTTCCGTATAGCGTTTAATTTTACCGAGCAATTTGTAATCATGGGCTTCCACAAAAGAAACTGCTGTACCCTTTTTCCCTGCGCGAGCCGTACGACCAATACGATGTAAATAGGTATCCGCGCTGTAAGGCAAATCAAAGTTCATGACATGTGTGACATCATCAATATCAATCCCACGTGCGGCGACATCAGTCGCCACTAACACGGTGACAATACCGGATTTCAATTTATCAATGGCATTATTACGTTGTGTTTGCGCCATATCGCCTTCTAAATAAGTAGAACGAATGCCACGTTTACGCAACGTTTCAGAAAGCTCACGCACATCTTCGCGACGACGAACAAACACAATACCACGGCTCACGTTCTCGGTTTCGATAAAACGTGCAAGCAACTTGATTTTGTGCTCATTGCTGTCGGCATGATAATACCATTGGTTGATTTTCTTACGCTCACGACGGCTTGGCTCGGCATCAATTTTTACCGGATCATTCAATAAACGTTCTGCGAAATCAACTAATAGCTCCCCTTCTAAGGTGGCAGAGAAAAGAAGGGTTTGTTTACGCCAACGTGTTTCAGCCGCAATTTTCTCCGCATCTTGACCAAAACCCATTTGCAACATGCGATCTGCTTCATCAAAAATCAGCATTTCTACCGCACGACAATCAAAGTTTTCTTCTTTGATGTATTGCAATAAACGCCCTGGTGTTGCCACCACGATATCCTGATTTGAATTAAATACTTCCCCATGATTTTGATACGCCACACCGCCGGTAATGGTTGCAATCTTCAAATGCGTGAACTGCGCCAACTCTTCCGCTTGCTCTGCAACCTGCATTGCTAACTCACGGGTTGGCGTTAAAATTAAAATGCGAGGTGCGCCTGGTTTACGACGAGGATAATCCAATAAATGCTGAATTGCTGGTAATAAAAATGCAGCCGTTTTACCTGTGCCTGTTGGTGCAGAACCGAGCACATCACGCTCTTCCATGGCAGCAGGAATCGCTTCTAATTGAATGGCAGTTGGGCGGGTGTAGCCTTTCTTTTCTAAGGCTTTTAATAATTCGGGGGACAGGTCGAATTCTTCAAATGGGGATAAATTCATTATTTTGCATTAATTTGTTAAAATTGGGGCTGATTATACCTGAAAGTGCGGTCATTTTCCGCAAGATTTTATGAGCAGCTTTACCTTCAAACAATTCCATATTAATCAACAACATTGTGCAATGAAAGTCGGCACAGATGGCATTTTACTGGGTGCTTGGGCAGATGTGTCTGATTGTCAGCGTATTCTTGATATGGGAACTGGCACAGGCTTGATTGCACTAATGCTTGCCCAACGAAGTCATGAGCATTGCCAAATTGAAGCCGTTGAACTTGATCCCCTTGCAGCACAACAAGCACAAGAAAACTTCCAGGCTTCGCCATGGCACAATCGCCTTCATTTAACACGCCAAGATGTGCAAACCTATTGCCTACAAACAGCACATCAATTTGATTTAATTGTGGCTAATCCGCCTTATTTTGCGCAAGGTGTGGAATGTAAAAATGATGAGCGTGCGCTTGCCCGTTATGTTCAACAAAGCCATTTAGATTGGTTAAATTGGGCGGCGAGTTGTTTATCCGAAAAAGGAAAAATCAGTTTTGTCTTGCCTTATGAGGCGGGAAAAACATTGATAAATTCAACCGCACTTTATTGTATTAAGCAGACAGATGTCATTACAAAAACAGGGAAAGATCCACAACGAATGTTACTCACGTTTAGCCGAGAGCATGTACCACAGGTAAAAGATAGCTTAGTGATTTATAACGAAAACAATCAATACACCGAAGCATTTATTGCATTGACGAAGGCATTTTATTTAAAAATGTAAGGGCATATTACTATGCCCTTTTTTATTGATCTGATTAGTGGCTTTCCACTTTGACGAGTTTCGTCCAGTTGTAATAACCATACAATGAGTTAAGTAAGTAAGCACTATACATTAAATACATCGCTGGCTGCCCTTGCCAAAGCAAAATGGAAAGCACATTTAAGACAATCCATAATAACCATTGCTCACGATAACGTAAAATCATTAATAATTGCGCCGCTACAGTGATAATTGTGGTTAAACCATCTAGCGTTGTAGAACTCCCACCCGCTGCTTTTAAAGCCTGTACAAAACAGAGGGTGCCAATCGCAACACTCACAAGCAAAATTGCCCAACCTTTCGGTGTTAAGGCTTTGGCTATCACACTTTCACCACCATTATCGTTTTGCATGTTTTGTTTCCACATGAAATACCCGATAAATTGTGATGGGATATATACATAGAGCGCCGTATTCATTTCACCAAGAAAATTGCTTCCCCAGGAGACATAAAAATAGGTATAAGCAAAAATAAGCCCAAAGAAATAGTTACTAATTTTTCCTTTACTCACAAATACTACACAGAGAATACCTGCGATACCCGAAATCATGCCTAATGGGCTATCCGGCATAAGAACATAAGCAATAATTTGTGCAGCAAGGAAAATAACTACCCATGCCACTTCAAAAGGTTTCCAACCTGATAAAAATTCTTCTTTAAGTCGTTCTGTCCAATTCATGGAACACTCCTGTTTTATGAAAAAGTATGCCATTTTTACACTGCACTTTTTTAAAGTAAAGCTTAGGTGATATTTAATTTAATTATTGTGAGAAAAATCACACTTTATTTTTCATGCTTTTACTCGCCTTCGCCTTGCATTCCCTTATAATCAGACTACAATATCGCCCCATTTTAAGAGATTCATTAAGAGGAAGATGATGTCATTTGCAATCGGTCAACGTTGGATTAGTGAAACCGAAAATAACCTCGGATTAGGGATGATTACAGCCTTAGATTTTCGCTCGGTTACCCTTCACTTTCCTGCCACAGATGAAACCCGAATTTATGCGGTGGCGCAAGCACCATTAACCCGAATTGCATTGAATAAAGGTGAACAACTTCATCACCAAACAGGTTGGCAAGGTGAAGTCCTTGATGTTCAAGAAATGAATGGTCTCTTATTTTATTTGGTCAAAAATGCGCAAGGCGAAGACATTATCGTCAATGAAAAAGAACTTTCTCCGATAATTTCTTTTAGCCAAGCGAAAGATCGCCTCTTTTCATCACAGATTGATCGTAGTGAACATTTTGTGTTGCGCTATCAAACACTTCTGCATCAACAAGCTCAATTTCAATCGCCTTTGCGTGGCTTACGAGGCAATCGTGCAGGATTAATTCCTCATCAGCTTCATATTGCGCAAGAGGTAGGAAATCGTATCAATCCTCGCGTGCTCTTAGCGGATGAAGTAGGGTTAGGTAAAACCATTGAAGCTGGGATGATTTTGCAAAACCAGCTTTTTGCTGAAAAAGTACAACGTGTATTAATTATTGTACCGGAAACCTTGCAGCATCAATGGCTTGTAGAAATGCTTCGTCGTTTTAATTTACATTTTTCATTATTTGATGAAGAACGTTGTGAAGATTTTGCCGAACAAGCCATCAATCCATTTAGCACGGAAAGCTTAATTATTTGTGCATTAGATTGGTTGAAAGCACATCCTCATCGCGTACAACAAGCCATTGAAGCTGAATTTGACTGTTTAATTGTCGATGAAGCGCATCATTTGGCTTGGTCAGAAAATGCGCCGAGTGCCGCTTATTTATTGGTGGAACAATTAGCGAACGCTATTCCATCCGTTTTATTACTCACCGCAACACCTGAACAACTAGGTTTGGAAAGCCATTTTGCACGCTTACGCTTACTTGATCCTGAGCGTTTTTATGATTACCAGGCGTTCTTGAAGGAACAGGAAAATTATCAACCTGTTGCGGATGCCGTGCAATCTTTACTCTCTGAGAAGCCGCTAAGTGCGGTCGAAAAAAATCATATTTCTGATTTACTCAATGAGCAGGATGTCGAACCATTATTTAAATCTTTAGCCTGTCATAATGATGATGAGAAGCAAACTGCGCGACAAGAACTCATTCAAAATCTCATTGATCGACACGGTACAAGCCGTATTTTATTTCGCAATACACGCCAAGGGGTGAAAGGTTTCCCGCATCGGGTTTACCATCAAATAACGATTGATGCGGCTGAAGTAGACGAAAAAATTCATTGGTTAATTGATTTTCTAAAATCACACCGAAATGAAAAAATCTTAGTCATTTGTAAAACTGCACAAACAGCAATTCAACTTGAGCAAATTTTACGAGAAAAAGAAGCCATTCGCAGTGCTGTTTTCCATGAAAGAATGTCAATCATTGAACGAGATCGTGCAGCGGCTTATTTTGCCGATACCGATAATGGCGCACAAGTTTTACTGAGTTCAAGCATTGGTTCTGAAGGCAGAAACTTCCAATTTGCTTGTCATCTCGTACTCTTCGATTTACCAGAAAATCCTGACTTACTTGAGCAATGTATTGGCCGTTTAGATCGTATCGGGCAAATGCGAGATGTACAAATTTATGTACCTTGCCTCGCAAACTCTGCGCAGCAAGATTTAGCTCGTTGGTATCATGAAGGTTTAAATGCCTTTGAACAAACTTGCCCTATCGGAATGACACTGTTTGAACAATATGAATCGTTACTAAAAGTGCGGTCAGAAAATAAAGCGGATTTTGAGCAACTCATTCTCCAAACGCAAAAACAAGCAAAAGCATTGCGCTTAGCCTTAGAGAAAGGCCGTGATCGTTTGTTAGAATTAAATTCTAATGGTGGAGAAAAGGCACAACGACTTGCGTCAGAAATTGCTCAAACAGATAATTCGCCACAATTAATCGATTTTGCACTGAATTTATTTGATATTATTGGTGTAGAACAAGATGACTTAGGTGAAAACAGCATTGTTATCACACCAACGGGCACCATGCTTGTTCCTGATTTTCCAGGATTAAAAGAAGAAGGTGTTACAGTAACCTTTGACCGACAACTTGCCCTTGCTCGTGAGGAATTAGAATTTCTTACCTGGGATCATCCAATGATACGCCAAGGCATTGATTTAATCGCTTCTGGTAACATTGGCAAAGCAGCAATGGCATTATTAATCAATAAACAGCTGCCTGCTGGCACTCTGTTGGTTGAATTGATTTATATGATTGAAAGCCAATCACCAAAAGGTTTGCAACTGAATCGCTTTCTTCCGCCTACACCAGTTCGATTATTACTAGATAGCAAAGGAAACGATCTCGCCGGACAAGTTAATTTTGACACATTGCAAAATAAACTTAAGCCGCTAGGTAAAGACATTGCGAATAAAATGGTCAAAATAGCTCGTCCAAATATTGAGCAATTAATTAAACTAGGCGATCACAAAATAACTGAAATCGCACAAGCTCAAATTCGAGAAACCAGTAAATTAGCAGATCAAACATTGAGTACAGAGCTCAATCGACTTATAGCCTTGAAAGCAGTAAATAAAAATATTCGCCAGGCGGAAATTGATGCATTAGAAAAACAACGCGTGCTTTCTCTGGAAGAGTTAAGTAAAGCAAGCTGGCGATTAGATAGCCTTCGAGTAATAGTGACAAACAAGGAATAATATGGCGCTTATTGAATACCATCCCCCTTTAGAACCCTATTTAGATATTATCTATCAAGATAATCATATCTGCGTGGTAAACAAGCCAAGCGGTTTACTTTCAGTTCCTGGCAATCAACCTGAATACTACGATAGTGCAATGAGTCGGGTAAAAGAGAAATTTGGATTTTGTGAACCTGCACATCGTTTAGATATGGCCACAAGTGGGATTATTCTATTTGCATTAAGTAAAGCGGCAGATAAAGAGTTGAAACGTCAATTCCGTGAACGTGAGCCAAAGAAATATTATCAAGCTTTAGTATGGGGACACTTAGAACGAGATAATGGGGAAATTAATCTTCCCATGATTTGTGATTGGGAAAATCGCCCGCGCCAACGCATTGATTTTGTATTTGGCAAAAGAGCGGTCACTTTTTATGAAGTTTTAGAAAGATTACCGACTAACTGTACTCGAGTGAAACTGACTCCAATCACAGGACGTTCGCATCAACTTCGTTTACATATGCTCGCGCTTGGACATCCCATTTTAGGGGACAAGTTTTATTCTCACCCACAAGCTAAATCAATGTCACCTCGCTTATGCTTACATGCAGAAGAACTTACGATTACGCACCCTATCACAGGTGAAAAAATGACATTCAGAGCTAAAGCTGAATTTTAGGAAAACAAGATATAAAAAAGGCTCACATCAGTGAGCCTTTTTATTTTATAACAAATTATTATTCCGCTGCTGCTTCTGCAACTTCTGGACGATCAACTAACTCAATGTATGCCATTGGAGCGTTGTCACCTGCACGGAAACCACATTTTAAGATACGGGTGTAACCACCTGCACGTTGAGCAAAACGTGGACCTAATTCATTGAATAATTTCGCAACAGTTTCGATGTTACGAGTACGAGCGAATGCTAAACGACGGTTTGCAACGCTATCTTCTTTTGCTAATGTAATTAACGGTTCAACTACACGGCGTAATTCTTTAGCTTTTGGTAAAGTAGTCTTGATGATTTCATGACTAACTAAAGCAGTTGCTAAGTTACGGAACATCGCTTGGCGATGGCTGCTATTACGGTTTAGTTGACGACCACTCTTACGATGGCGCATGATCTTATCCTTCTCAGAAAAATCTTAACCTATGACCAAACTAGTCTTCAGCAATACTTGCTGGTGGCCAATTCTCAAGGCGCATACCAAGTGACAAGCCACGTGAAGCGAGAACGTCTTTAATTTCAGTAAGCGATTTCTTACCAAGATTAGGCGTTTTTAATAACTCAACTTCTGTACGTTGTACTAAGTCACCGATATAGTGAATTGTTTCTGCTTTCAAACAGTTAGCAGAACGAACTGTCAACTCTAAGTCATCAACAGGACGTAATAAAATCGGATCGAATTCCGGTTTTTCTTCCTTGACTTCAGGTTGACGAACATCACGCAAATCAACGAATGCATCGAGTTGCTCTGCTAAAATTGTTGCTGCACGACGAATTGCTTCTTCCGGATCAATAGTCCCATTAGTTTCTAACTCGATAACTAGTTTATCTAAGTCAGTACGTTGTTCAACACGTGCTGCTTCAACATTGTAAGCAATACGGTCAACCGGGCTATAACAAGCATCTACTAATAAACGACCAATTGGACGATCTTCATTTTGTGAATGAGTACGAGCAGATGCAGGTACATAACCTCTACCACGTTGAACACGAATACGCATATTAATAGATGCGTTTTCGTCTGTTAAGTGACAGATTACATGTGATGGATTAACAATCTCAACATCACCGTCATGGGTGATATCAGCTGCAACAACAGGGCCAATTCCAGATTTATTTAATGTCAGAATAACATCATCTTTATTCTGTACTTTAACCGCTAGACCTTTAAGGTTTAAAAGAACTTCAAGAATATCTTCCTGAACACCTTCTTTACTACTATATTCGTGCAGTACGCCATCAATTTCTACTTCAGTTACAGCACAACCTGGCATTGAAGACAGAAGGATACGACGTAATGCATTCCCTAGAGTATGACCAAAGCCACGCTCTAACGGTTCTAAGATCACCTTAGCATGAGTAGAGCTAATTTGCTCGATATCTACTAAGCGTGGTTTTAAAAATTCTGTAACAGAACCCTGCATTTTATCCTCTCTTTGCTTTTAAGCTTAACTATTATTTAGAGTAAAGCTCAACGATCAGATGTTCGTTAATGTCTGCTGATAAATCAGAACGTTCAGGAACACGTTTGAACACACCTTCCATTTTCGCAGAATCAACTTCTAACCAAGTTGGTTTTTCTCTTTGTTCTGCTAATTCTAATGATGCTTTAATACGTGCTTGTTTTTTAGATTTCTCACGAACAGCAACAACATCATTTACAGAAACTTGGAAAGATGGGATATTTACAACACGACCATTTACGACAATCGCTTTGTGGCTCACTAATTGGCGAGCTTCTGCGCGAGTTGCAGCAAATCCCATGCGATAAACAACGTTATCCAATCTACCTTCTAATAATACTAGTAAGTTTTCACCAGTATTACCTTTTAAACGGTTTGCTTCTTTATAGTAGTTACGGAATTGACGTTCTAAAATACCATAGATACGACGAACTTTTTGTTTTTCACGTAATTGACTACCATAGTCAGACAAACGCGGTTTACGAGCACCGTGTTGACCTGGTGCTGTATCAATTTTACATTTTGAATCAATCGCACGCACACCTGATTTAAGGAATAAATCAGTGCCTTCACGACGGCTGAGCTTGAGTTTAGGGCCCAAATATCTTGCCATTTTCTTTCTCCAACTATCCTATTACGCCATTAAACACGACGTTTTTTCGGTGGACGACAACCGTTATGAGGGATCGGAGTCACATCTGTGATGTTCGTGATACGGAAACCCGCTGCATTTAATGCACGGATTGTTGATTCACGACCCGGACCCGGACCTTTAACCATAACTTCCAAGTTCTTTAAGCCGAATTCTTTAACGATTTCAGCACAACGTTCTGCAGCAACTTGTGCAGCGAACGGGGTAGATTTACGAGAACCACGGAAACCTGAACCACCTGCTGTAGCCCAAGCTAAAGCATTACCTTGACGGTCAGTAATGGTAACGATTGTGTTATTGAAAGATGCGTGAATGTGTGCTACGCCATCTACAACTTGTTTTTTTACACGTTTACGTGCACGAACTGGTGTTTTAGCCATTCTTTATTTACCCCGACTATTTTTTGATCGGCTTACGTGGACCCTTACGGGTACGCGCATTAGTTTTAGTACGTTGACCACGTACCGGTAAACTACGACGATGACGTAAACCACGGTAACAACCTAAGTCTAAAAGACGTTTGATGTTTAGTGTTACTTCACGACGTAAGTCACCTTCAACGGTAAATTTACCAACTTCGTCACGCAGTTTGTCAATCTGCTCTTCAGACAATTCGCTGATCTTAACATCTTCAGCAATACCCGCTGCAGCACAAATGCTTTTAGAACGAGTTTTACCGATACCGTAAATTGCAGTTAAAGCGATTACAGCGTGTTTGTGATCAGGAATGTTAATGCCTGCAATACGGGCCACTATGCACTCCTATTATTTTAACTAATTTGGCATTCTGATCTTGAAAAGCCCGTTTTCAGGATACTCAAACAGAATACCAAGGACATAAATGAGTTGAGTAGTATAACTACTCAACCGGTTCTTTGCAAGAAGAAATGTTAATTAACCTTGACGTTGTTTATGTTTAGGGTCGCTGCATAATACGCGAACAACACCTTCACGTTTAACAATTTTACAGTTACGACACATCTTCTTAACGGAAGCACGAACTTTCATTGCTTATCCTTTTTACTTAAATGAACAATTACTGTCCAAAACCTTTAAGGTTTGCTTTTTTTAACGCAGATTCATATTGAGACGACATTAAGTGACTCTGAACTTGCACGATAAAATCCATAATTACAACAACAACGATTAATAAGGAAGTACCACCGAAGTAGAATTTAACATCCCATGCTGATGTCATAATGTAAGGGACTAAACATACGAACGTTACATAAAGACCGCCAATTAATGTTAAACGAGTCATTACTTTATCAATGTAACGTGATGTTTGTTCACCTGGTCTAATTCCTGGGATAAATGCACCAGATTTTTTTAGATTATCTGCTGTATCACGTGGATTATATTGCATTGCAGTGTAGAAGAAACTGAAGAAAATAATCGCTACCGCATAAACAAGAAGATATAAAGGTTGTCCAGGATTCAACAACATTGATAAGTCATTTAACCACTCAAACTTATCATTCTGACCAAACCATTGTGTCAATGTAGCTGGGAATAAAATAATGCTTGAAGCAAAAATTGCTGGCATCACGTTTGCCATATTAACTTTTAATGGTAAGTGAGTTGAATGACCACCTAAAATTTGACGTCCTTGTTGACGCTTAGCATATTCAACACGAATTCTACGTTGTCCACGTTCTACGAAGACAACAAAATAAGTTACTGCAAAAACAATAGCAGCGATTAGTAGAAGAACTAAAGGATGCATTTGTCCTTGACGAGCTTGCTCAACTGTTTCGATGATTGCATGTGGCAACCCTGCAACAATACCACCAAAAACAAGAATTGAGATACCGTTACCAATACCTCTTTCAGTAATTTGCTCACCTAACCACATTAAGAACATGGTTCCGGTCACAAGACTCACTACTGCAGTGAAGTAAAAAGTAAAACCGATATTTGGCACTAACTGTGGCAACATATTCGGTAAACCGGTAGAAATTGCGATAGCTTGGATAGTAGCAAAAACCACCGTTGCATAACGAGTATACTTGGTGATTTTTCTTTGTCCTGCTGCGCCTTCTTTCTTCAATTCTGCTAAAGCAGGTGAAACCGTAGCAAGCAATTGCATCACGATAGATGCCGAGATATACGGCATAATACCTAATGCTAAAATTGATGCTCGGCTCAATGCACCACCAGAGAACATGTTTAACATATCAATGATGGTGCCTTTTTGTTGTTCAACTAATTGAGCTAACACGGCGGCATCAATACCAGGAAGCGGAATAAAAGAACCAATACGATAAACGATAAGTGCACCTAATACAAAAAGCAATCTGCTTTTTAGTTCACCAGTACCACTATTAGTACTTCTGCTTTGATAACCTGGTTGTTTAGCCATTTGCTAATTATTCCTCAACTGAACCGCCAGCAGCTTCGATTGCTGCTTTTGCACCTTTAGTTACACGTAAACCACGTACAGTAACTGCAGACTTCACTTCACCAGCTAAGATAACTTTAGCGAATTGAATATCTTTAGTTAAAATGTTTGCAGCTTTTAATGCTTCTAAAGTGACAACATTTCCTTCAACTTTTGTTAATTCGTTTAAACGAACTTCAGCAGTTACAGCTGATTTCATTGAAGTGAAACCAAATTTTGGTAAACGACGGTATAATGGCATTTGACCACCCTCGAAACCACGACGAACACCGCCGCCAGTACGAGATTTTTGACCTTTATGACCACGACCACCAGTTTTTCCTAAACCTGAACCAATACCACGACCAAGGCGTTTTGCACTATGCTTAGCACCTTCAGCCGGAGATAGAGTATTTAAACGCATTCTCTTACTCCTCCACTTTAACCATGTATGAAACTTGGTTAATCATACCACGTACTGCCGGAGTATCGATTAACTCAACAGTATGGTGCATATGGCGAAGACCAAGGCCACGCAAGGTAGCTTTGTGCTTCGGTAAACGAGCAATTGCGCTACGAACTTGAGTTACTTTAATAGTTTTAGCCATTATCAATTACCCCAAAATTTCATCAACGGTTTTGCCACGTTTAGCAGCAACCATTTCTGGTGATTTCATATTTGCTAATGCATCAATAGTTGCACGAACAACGTTGATTGGGTTGGTTGAACCATACGCTTTAGAAAGAACGTTACGTACACCAGCAACTTCTAACACTGAACGCATTGCACCACCTGCGATGATACCTGTACCTTCGCTAGCTGGTTGCATGAATACGCGAGAACCAGTGTGAACACCTTTAACTGGGTGTTGTAATGTACCTTCATTTAAAGCGACATTAATCATATTGCGACGTGCTTTTTCCATCGCTTTTTGGATCGCTGCCGGAACTTCACGAGCTTTACCATAACCAAAACCTACGCGACCGTTACCATCGCCTACTACTGTTAAAGCAGTAAAGCTCATAATACGACCACCTTTTACAGTTTTTGATACACGGTTTACTGCGATTAGCTTCTCTTGCAGTTCACCAGCTTGTTTTTCGATGTTTGACATCTCAATTTACCTCATTAGAACTGTAGACCAGCTTCACGTGCAGCGTCCGCTAAAGTTTGGACACGACCATGATATTTAAAACCGGAACGGTCAAAAGCAACGTCTTTAACGCCTTTTGCTAATGCGCGCTCAGCAACAAGTTTACCTACTACTGCTGCGGCATCTTTATTACCGGTATATTTAACTTGCTCACGAATTGCTTTTTCAACAGTTGAAGCAGCGGCAAGCACTTCTGAACCGTTTGGTGCAATAACTTGTGCGTAGATATGACGCGGAGTACGGTGAATAACTAGACGAGTTACACCTTGCTCTCTCATCATATGACGTGCACGAGCTGCACGACGGATACGAGCTGATTTCTTATCCATAGTGTTACCTTAATTATTTCTTCTTAGCCTCTTTCATACGTACTACTTCATCAGAGTAACGTACACCTTTACCTTTATAAGGTTCAGGACGGCGATAAGCGCGAATATCTGCTGCAACTTGACCAATTAACTGCTTGTCAGCACCTTTTAAAACGATTTCCGTTTGTGAAGGGCATTCAGCAGTAATACCTGCTGGTAAAGTGTGCTCCACAGGGTGAGAGAAACCTAAGCTTAATGCAACTACGTTGCCTTTAACTTGAGCTCTGTAACCAACACCCACTAGTTGTAATTTCTTAGTGAAGCCTTCAGTAACACCGATAACCATTGCATTAACTAATGCACGAGCTGTACCCGATTGAGCATTCGCTCCAACAAAACCTTCACGTGGAGTGAAAGTAAATTGACCATTATCTTGTTTAACTTCAACTGAGTTATGAATTGCGCGAGATAACTCGCCATTTTTACCTTTTACTGTTAATAGCTGACCGTCGAGTTTAACTTCAACGCCGGCAGGAATATTAACAGGTGCCTTTGCAACACGAGACATTTTCCTACCCCTCTATTAAGCTACGTAACAGATGATCTCACCGCCTAAGCCCGCTTGACGAGCTGCACGGTCAGTCATAACACCTTTAGATGTAGAAATTACAGCAACACCTAAACCACCCATAACTTTTGGTAATTCGTCTTTACGTTTGTAAATACGAAGACCAGGACGGCTTACACGTTGGATGCTTTCTACAACCGGTTTGCCTTGGAAATATTTTAAAGTAATTTCCAATTCAGGTTTTGCACCTTCTAAAACTTTAACGCTTTCGATATAACCTTCAGCAGCTAATACGTTGGCAATTGCCACTTTTAGCTTGGAAGAAGGCATATTGATTGCAACTTTGTTCGCAGCTTGACCGTTACGAATACGAGTCAACATATCTGCGATTGGATCTTGCATACTCATTGTACTTTTTCTCCGATTCCAAAATAAAGTGGTATATTACCAGCTCGCTTTTTTAAGGCCAGGGATCTCACCGCGCATAGCTGCTTCACGAACCTTAATACGGCTTAAACCAAACTTACGTAAAACGCCGTGAGGACGTCCAGTTTGGCGGCAACGGTTACGTTGACGACTAGGGCTAGAATCACGTGGTAAAGTTTGCAACTTTAACACTGCATCCCAACGATCTTCGTCAGAGGCATTGACATCAGAAATGATTTTCTTTAATTCTGCACGTTTAGCGAAGAATTTTTCAGCCAATTTAACGCGTTTTACATCGCGTGCTTTCATTGATTGTTTTGCCATTATAACCTGCCTTATTTACGGAATGGGAAATTAAAGGCAGCAAGTAGTGCTTGACCTTCTTCATCATTCTTAGCGGTAGTTGTGATAGTGATATCTAAACCACGTACACGATCTACTTTATCGTAATCGATTTCAGGGAAGATGATTTGTTCACGCACACCCATGCTGTAGTTACCACGACCATCAAATGATTTCGCGCTTAAACCGCGGAAGTCACGAATACGTGGAACAGCAATTGTAATTAAACGTTCAAAGAACTCCCACATACGCTCACCGCGTAGTGTTACTTTACAACCGATTGGATATCCCTGACGGATTTTAAAGCCAGCAACAGATTTACGAGCTTTAGTTACTAAAGGTTTTTGACCGCTAATTGCTGCTAAGTCCGCTACTGCGTTGTCTAGCAATTTCTTATCGGTCAATGCTTCACCCACACCCATATTCAGGGTAATCTTTTCGATTCGTGGGACTTGCATGACAGATTTGTAGCCGAATTTATTTTTTAACTCGTTTACTACTTGATCTCTGTAGTAATCATGCAGTTTCGCCATCGCATTACTCCAGTTTGTTAGATAATTTCATTGTTAGATTTGAAGAAACGTACTTTTTTGCCGTCTTCGAATCTAAAACCTACACGGTCAGCTTTGTTTGTTTTTGGATTGAAAATCGCAACGTTAGAAGCATCGATAGCCGCTTCTTTTTTCACTAAACCACCAGCTTGTCCTAAAGCAGGAACTGGTTTTTCATGTTTAGTGATGATGTTGATACCTTCAACAAACACTTTACCGTTTGGTAACACTTTAGTTACCTTGCCACGCTTGCCTTTGTCTTTACCGGCAAGTACGATTACTTCATCGTTTTGACGAATTTTTGCAGCCATTTCTCACTTCTCCTTACAGTACTTCTGGTGCCAAAGAAATGATCTTCATGAATTTCTCAGAACGAAGTTCACGAGTCACCGGTCCAAAAATACGAGTACCGATTGGTTGCTCTGTGTTATTGTTTAAAATTACACAAGCGTTACCATCGAAGCGAATGACTGATCCGTCTGGGCGACGAACACCCTTCTTGGTGCGCACAACAACTGCTTTTAATACATCACCTTTTTTAACTTTACCGCGTGGAATTGCTTCTTTCACAGTAACTTTGATGATATCACCAATAGCAGCATAACGACGGTGCGATCCACCTAGAACCTTGATACACATTACGCTGCGAGCACCAGAGTTATCGGCAACATCCAGCATAGTCTGTTCTTGGATCATATTTTATGCTCCGTTAAGTTAATAATACACCCTTGCGGGACGAACCTATCCATACCTTATAAAGATATATGGCGGATAGGTGGCGGAGTTTACCAAAATCAAGCTAGAAACGCAATCAAAATTTTATACTTAAATCAGAGTGTTTAAAGTGCGGTCAAATTTTCATTATTTTTTAGCAAGTCTTAGAAAGAAAAAAGCCAATGGTATAAACCATTGGCTTTTATTTTTTAACTTGTTAATTAAGCAATAACTGCTTTCTCAACAACACGAACTAAAGTCCAAGATTTGGTTTTAGAGAGAGGGCGACATTCGCGAATCTCTACTACATCACCTAATTTGGCTTCGTTGTTCTCATCGTGTACGTGTAATTTAGTTGTACGACGGATAAATTTACCGTATAACGGATGTTTTACCTTACGTTCAATAGCAACAACGAAAGATTTTTCCATTTTGTCGCTAACAACTTTACCTTGTACGCTACGAATTTTATCAGTCATTACTCACCCGCCTTCTCAGTTAAAATGGTTTTAACACGTGCGATATCACGACGCACTTGTTTAGCCTGATGGGTTTGTTGAAGCTGACCGGTGGCTGTTTGCATACGCAATTTGAATTGTTCACCTAAAAGGTTCACTAATTCATCATTCAGCTCTTCAACACTTTTTGTACGTAAATCTTGAGCTTTCATTACATCACCGTCTTAGTTACGAAGGTAGTCTTAATTGGCAATTTAGCAGCTGCTAATGCAAATGCTTGTCTTGCGATCTCTTCAGACACACCATCCATTTCATAAAGTACTTTACCCGGTTGGATTAAGGCTACCCAATACTCAACGTTACCTTTACCTTTACCCATACGGACTTCTAATGGTTTTTCAGTAATTGGTTTATCTGGGAAAACACGGATCCAGATTTTACCTTGACGTTTAACTGCACGTGTCATTGCACGACGAGCCGCTTCAATTTGACGAGCGGTTAAACGACCACGACCAACTGCTTTTAACCCGAATGTACCGAAGCTAACTTCAGTACCACCCGCGATACCACGGTTACGGCCTTTGTGAACTTTACGGAATTTTGTACGTTTTGGTTGCAACATTTAGCGTTTCTCCTTACTTACGACCTTTGCCACGCGGAGCCTTTTTAGGCTTGTCGGCAGGTTGTTGTTCTGATTGCGCAACTGCAGCCATTCCACCCAAAATTTCACCTTTGAAGATCCATACTTTAACGCCGATTACGCCATATGTAGTATGAGCTTCTGCAGTGTTATAATCGATGTCCGCACGAAGAGTATGTAGAGGTACACGACCTTCACGATACCATTCAGAACGTGCGATTTCTGCACCACCTAAACGACCGCTAACTTCAACTTTGATACCTTTAGCACCTAAACGCATTGCGCTTTGTACCGCACGTTTCATAGCACGACGGAACATTACACGACGTTCTAATTGAGAAGCGATGCTGTCTGCAACTAATTTTGCATCTAATTCCGGTTTTTTCACTTCAGCAATATTGATTTGAGCCGGAACGCCAGCGATTTGAGATACTGCGTTACGTAATTTTTCAACATCTTCACCTTTTTTACCGATAACGATACCAGGGCGAGCTGTGTGAATTGTTACACGGATACTTTTAGCTGGACGCTCAATAGTAATACGTGAAACCGAAGCGTTTGCTAATTCTTTAGTTAAGAATTTGCGTACTTTGAAGTCACCGTCAAGATTGTCGGCGAAATCTTGTGTATTCGCGAACCAAGTAGAGTTCCAAGGTTTTACAATACCTAGGCGAATACCATTTGGATTTACTTTTTGACCCATTGCTATTCCTCTACTTATTAACGATCTGACACAACCACAGTGATGTGGCTAGTACGTTTTAAAATACGATCTGCACGACCTTTAGCACGTGGCATAACACGTTTCATGCTAGGACCTTCGTCAACGAAGATTTTAGCAACTTTAAGATCATCGATATCTGCACCATCATTATGCTCTGCGTTAGCAATAGCTGACTCTAATACTTTTTTCACTAAAGCCGCAGCTTTTTTGTTAGTAAAAGTTAAGATTTCTAATGCTTGCGCAACTTTTTTACCACGAATTAAATCGGCAACTAAGCGAGCTTTTTGGGCAGAAGTGCGAGCGTAACGATGTTTTGCGATAGTTTCCATCTATTTACCTCTTATTTCTTAGCTTTCTTATCTGCCGCGTGACCGCGGTATGTACGAGTCGGTGCAAATTCACCTAATTTATGGCCGATCATTTCATCAGATACATAAACAGGAACGTGCTGACGACCATTATGGACTGCGATGGTCAATCCGATCATTGAAGGAATGATCATTGAACGACGGGACCAAGTTTTGATTGGTTTTTTATCCCCGCTTTCCACCGCCTTCTCTACCTTCTTCAACAAGTGTAGGTCAAGGAAAGGACCTTTCTTGAGAGAACGTGGCATGGCTTATCCTCTTATTAATTTAAATTATTTGCCACGACGACGTACGATGAATTTATCAGTACGTTTGTTGTGACGAGTTTTCTTACCTTTAGTTTGAACGCCCCAAGGAGTTACCGGGTGTTTACCAAAGTTACGACCTTCACCACCACCGTGTGGGTGATCTACTGGGTTCATTGCAGTACCACGAACTGTAGGGCGAATGCCTCTCCAGCGGTTAGCACCAGCTTTACCCAATACGCGAAGCATATGTTCTGAGTTACCAACTTCACCGATTGTAGCAACACATTCAGCTAATACTTTACGCATTTCGCCTGAACGTAGACGTAAAGTTACGTAGTTGCCTTCACGAGCGATGATTTGTACATAAGCACCAGCAGAACGAGCGATTTGACCGCCTTTACCTGGTTTTAATTCAACGTTATGTACTGTTGAACCAACTGGGATATTACGCATTGGTAATGAGTTACCCACTTTAATAGGTGAGTTAACGCCAGATTGGATTTGATCGCCAACTGACAAACCTTTAGGTGCTAAGATATAACGGCGTTCACCATCTTTATAAAGCACTAAAGCAATGTTAGCTGAACGGTTTGGATCATATTCTAAACGCTCAACAACCGCTGGGATATCTAACTTGTTACGTTTGAAATCGATTAAACGGTAATGTTGTTTATGACCACCTCCGATGTGGCGAGTGGTAATACGACCATAATTGTTACGACCACCAGTTTTAGATTTAGTATCTAGAAGAGGAGCGTAAGGTTTACCCTTGTGTAATTCAGGGTTCACGATTTTAACAACGTGACGACGACCAGCGGAGGTCGGCTTACATTTAACGATAGCCATTCTCTAATTTCCTCCGATTACTCTGCACTGTCCACGAAGTCCAAGTTTTGGCCTTCGGCTAAAGTTACATAAGCTTTTTTCCAGTCGCTGCGACGACCCATTTTGTTACCACGGCGTTTAGTTTTACCTTTAACAACCACAGTACGAACTGAGTCAACTTTTACTTCAAATAATTGAGCAACAGCAGCAGCAATTTCAGCTTTGTTCGCATCTAAAGCAACTTTAAGTACAACAGTGTTAGATTTTTCAGCATTGTTAGTTGCTTTTTCAGAGATGTGCGGTGCACGTAGCACGCTTAGCAAACGTTCTTGACTCATGCTAGGATCTCCTCAATTTGTTTCACCGCGTCAACAGTAACAATCACTTTATCGAAAGCGATTAAGCTAACTGGATCGATACCTTGAACATCACGTACATCAACTTTATATAAGTTACGTGCCGCTAAGAATAGATTTTCATCTAAACTTGCTGTGATAATTAACGCATCTTCAACTGCTAAATCTTTTAATTTTTGTACTAAAACTTTAGTTTTTGGTGCATCTAATTCGAATTTTTCAACAACAACCAAACGGTCTTGACGAACTAATTCAGAAAGAATGCTTTTGATAGCACCACGGTACATTTTCTTGTTCACTTTTTGGCTGTGATCTTGTGGTTTAGCCGCGAAGGTTGTACCACCAGAACGCCAGATTGGTGATTTGATATCACCAGAACGAGCACGACCTGTACCTTTTTGACGCCAAGGTTTTTTACCTGAACCAGACACTTCAGCACGAGTTTTTTGCGCACGAGTACCTTGACGAGCACCTGCTGCATAAGCAACAACAACTTGGTGGATCAAAGCTTCGTTAAACTCACGTCCGAAGGTAGTTTCAGAAACAGTTAGTGCATTTGCACCTACAACTTGTAATTCCATCTCTATCTCCTAGACTTATGCTTTAACTGCTGGCTTAACGATAACATCGCCATTGATAGCACCAGGTACAGAACCTTTTACTAATAGCAATTTACGCTCAGCATCTACACGAACAACTTCAAGTGATTGAACGGTTACACGCTCAGCACCTAAATGTCCTGCCATTTTTTTACCTTTAAACACACGACCTGGAGTTTGGTTTTGACCAATAGAACCAAGTACACGATGTGATAAAGAGTTACCGTGTGTAGCATCTTGAGTACGGAAGTTCCAACGTTTAACACCACCTTGGAAACCTTTACCTTTAGAAGTACCAGTAACATCTACTTTTTTAACATCTGCAAAGATGTCAACATTGATTTCTTGACCTAAAGTGAATTCTTCACCTTCAGTACGAAATTCCCATAAACCGCGACCAGCTTCAACACCTGCTTTCACGAAATGACCTGCTTCAGGTTTAGTTACACGATTCGCTTTTTTAGAACCAGTAGTAACTTGAACTGCAGTATAGCCATCGTTTTCAAGAGTTTTAACTTGAGTTACGCGGTTGGCTTCGATTTCGATAACGGTAACTGGTACAGAAACACCGTCTTCATTGAAGATACGGGTCATACCAACTTTACGACCGACTAAACCAATCATTGTAATAACCTCTTAATTAACCTAGGCTGATCTGCACGTCCACGCCGGCAGCCAAATCTAAACGCATTAATGCATCAACAGTTTTTTCTGTTGGCTCTACGATATCTACTAAACGTTTGTGTGTACGAATTTCGTATTGATCACGCGCGTCTTTGTTCACGTGTGGAGAAATCAACACGGTGAAACGCTCTTTACGAGTTGGTAAAGGGATTGGACCACGAACTTGTGCACCAGTACGTTTAGCTGTTTCTACGATCTCCGCAGTAGATTGATCGATCAAACGGTGATCGAAAGCTTTTAAGCGGATACGGATTCTTTGGTTCTGCATTAGACCAGAGCTCCAATAAAATTTAGCTAATAAAAAACTAACACCAATCACAATTCTAACTTCAAAATAGAAAAGGAGGTGTAAGTTACCTGTTATATAGTCTCCAAATCGGAAACATTGTTAGTATTACATATCGTAATACTCGTTTAATAAATGATTACATTAAACGGCTTTCAATATCTGAAAGCCCGTGGATATTACACAAAAACACCTAATTATGCAAGCTTTTTGTTCAATTAATTTCCACAGACAAAAAAGTGCGGTCATTTTTCCGAATGTTTTTCAGATGAAAACACGACAAAAAATGACCGCACTTTAATATAAATGAAATCTATAGTTTGTTATCTAACATTGCAATATGTCTTGTTGCAGCAATCCAAGAACCAACATAACCCATAATTAAGCAACTGACTAATAAGAAGATTAGCTCACCAACGCCTAATCCATTGAGCTCAAATGTAACCGCAAAGATATCCGTTACATATTTCACCGCTGAAGTAAAGTACCCGACAATAAGACTGCTAAAGAGTGCTGCAACCAATCCGCCCAACACCGCATAAATCATGCCTGTATAAAGATAAGGACGAAGAATGAATTGATCTGTCGCACCCAATAGTTTCATCACATCAATGCTTGCGCGACTACTATAGACATCCGAGCGAATACTATTTCCGATAACAAGGAATACCGCAATAGTCATCAAAACCGTGCAGAAAATTGCCACATGCGCAAATAACCACGAAAGTGCGGTCAATTTTTCCATCCAATCGTTATCTAAACGAACTTCTTGCACCCCTTTAATTTTATTTAAGTTGGTACGTAATTCTGCTCGTTTTTCAGATGCATTAAAGTCTTTAGACGGCTTCACCATCACCACTGCCGGTAATGGATTATCATCTAAAATCTCTAATTCTTCACCAAAACCAGACCAACTTTTGAATTCTTTTAAGCTTTCTTGGCGAGAAACATAGTTTAAAGATTCCACGCCTTCTTGTTGACGGATTTTTTCCACCACTAAGTTAGCATCTTCTTCACTTAAATTTTTGTGTAAGTAGATTGTGAGTTCGCTTTCCGGATAAAATTGAGTCGTTGCTAAATGTAAATTTTTCCATAACAAATAGCTCACCGTTGGAATCGTTAAAGACACGGCAATGACTAAAATCGTTAGCAATGTACCAAATTTACGTTTTACCAAATCGCCCCAAACAGAACGCAAAGTATAGGCAGTTTGCACGCCAAAAGAAGCATCAATACGTCTTGTCATTTTTTATCCTTAATAGCGTAAATAGCCTTGTTCAAGTACAAGACATGGTTTTGGTTTTTTTTGAATTAAATTGATATCGTGTGTCGCAATCAAGACTGTCACCCCTAAACGATTAAACTCTTCAAAAAGATTAAAAATCCCTAAGGAAAGTTCATCATCAAGATTGCCTGTCGGCTCATCCGCTAATAAAAGTTGCGGTTTATGTACGATTGCGCGTGCGATATCTACACGTTGTTGTTCCCCACCTGAGATTTGTGGCGGCATATAATTCGCTTTACTACGTAAGCCCACACGATCTAATGCAACCAATGCACGTGTATGTGCTTCTTTCGGGTTCATGCCAGCAATAATCAATGGCAGCGCCACATTTTCTACCACGCTACGATCCGTTAATAAACGATAATCTTGGTGAACCATACCGATTTGACGACGTAAAAATGGGATTTCATATTTAGACAAACGCGTAATATCATGACCATTAAACCAAATATTTCCAGCATTCGCCTTTTCCATTCCCATGATTAATTTAAGCAAGGTACTTTTACCCGCGCCAGAATGCCCAACAAGATAAGTCATACTTCCGACAGGAAGATGAAAATTCAAACCCTGCAAGGCCGGCTGAGTCGCACCGTGATAAGCTTTAGAGACATTTGAAAATCGAATCACTTTATTATTCCTTTTTATTCTTCATTTTCGTGAACAAACAATGCTTCAATAAATTCTTCTGCATTAAATTCGCGTAAATCTTCAATCTTTTCACCCACACCAATATAACGAATTGGTAAATTAAACTGATCTGCAATGGCGAAAATTACCCCACCTTTTGCTGTACCGTCTAACTTGGTTAATGAGATACCGGTTAGTCCAACTGCTTCATCAAAGAGTTTAGCTTGGCTAATTGCATTTTGTCCTGTACCCGCATCAAGAGTAAGCATAATTTCGTGCGGTGCGGTTTCATCGTATTTTTTCATGACGCGAACAATTTTCTTCAATTCATCCATGAGATTATTTTTATTTTGTAAACGTCCTGCCGTATCCGCAATTAAAATATCAATGTTACGTGCTGCGGCAGATTGCATCGCATCAAAAATCACCGACGCAGAATCTGACCCTGTACTTTGTGCCACCACCGGGATATTATTACGTTCACCCCATACTTGAAGTTGTTCTACTGCTGCCGCACGGAAAGTATCCCCTGCCGCTAACATGACTGATTTACCTTCATTTTGGAATTTACGAGCCAACTTACCAATTGTGGTTGTTTTACCTACACCATTCACGCCAACCATTAAAATAACATACGGTTTTTTAGTGGTATCAATAACTAGCGGCTGCGCGACAGGTTTTAAGATCTCCGCCATTTCAACTTTAAGTTGTTGGTAAAGTAATTCCGCATCTTGTAATTGTTTACGACTTGCATGCTCCGTTAAATTCTTAATGATTTTATTGGTTGTTGGTACGCCAATATCCGCAATCAAAAGTTGCTCTTCCAACTCATCAAACAAATCATCATCAATTTTCTTGCCTAAAAAGAAAGAACGGAAACCCGCACCAATATTTTGTTTGGTTTTGAGTAAGCCTTTGACTAAACGACTGAAAAAGCCACCTTCACTTGGTTTTTCTTGCGTTTCGGTATTGATATCTGAACGTAATTCGTCTTTAACATCGTCAACAATTTCAGGCTCAATCTCAGCTTCAACCACAGGAAGATCTTCAATGACATTATCTTGTTCAATAATGCTTTCTGCTGGCTCTGCTGTAGGAAGTGCGGTTGAAATTTCTTCTGTTTTTACTGTTTCTTCGTCAATTGTTTCAATCACCGGTGTATCTAAAACAGGTTCAACATTGACCGCACTTTCAGGTGAAATCACTTCTTCGACAATAGGTTCAAGGTGCTCAACAACGACCTCTTCTGCTTTATCTTCTTGCAGTTGTTCAGCTAATTCCTGTAATTCTTCCTGTTCAACTTGTTCTAATTGAACGTTCTCTTCAGCGTGAACAATTTCTTCCTCAGGTGAAACATCGGCAGGTTCGACAGATGGCTCTTCAATAATTGGCTCAATTTTTTGTTCTTCTTGCTTTTTATTGCGACCAAAAAGGGAGGCCCAAAATCCACCTTTTTTCTTTTCTTCTGACATAAATTCTTCTCTTAAACACAAATCTGTAAAAAATACTGCCTATTCTAGCAAAAAATCGTCTAAACTAAGCACAATTTTCACTAAAAATCTGTTTCTTTATGAAAAAAATGCAAGTTCAAAATGCCAAAGGCGAAGTTCGAATCATCGCGGGTCTTTGGCGTGGACGAAAATTACCGGTTTTAAATGCTGAAGGTTTGCGTCCAACAGGCGATCGCGTAAAAGAAACCTTATTCAACTGGTTGATGCCTTACATTGTGGATAGCCATTGTCTTGATTGCTTTGCAGGCAGTGGCTCACTTGGTTTTGAAGCCCTTTCTCGCCAAGCGAAACAGGTGACGTTTTTAGAGTTAGATAAAAATGTGGCAAACCAATTAAAGAAAAATTTGCAAACGCTAAAAACAACGAGTGAACAAGCTCAGGTAATCAATCAAAATAGTTTAGAATTTTTAAAACAAGTGCAAAATCAACCGCACTTTGATGTGGTATTTTTAGATCCACCTTTTCATTTTGGCTTAGCCGAACAAGCAATTGCCCTCTTGGAGGAAAAGAATTGGCTGTTACCCCATGCGTTGATTTATGTTGAAACAGAAAAAGATAAACCGCTTAGCGTGCCTGACAATTGGCAATTACTAAAAGAAAAAACCACAGGAATGGTGAGTTACCGCCTGTATCAAAAAGATTAGGAAATCATTATGTTAGATATTGTGTTATACGAACCTGAAATTCCACAAAATACAGGAAATATTATTCGTCTTTGTGCGAACACTGGCTTTCGCCTTCATTTAATCGAGCCACTTGGCTTTACATGGGATGATAAAAAATTACGTCGCTCAGGTTTGGATTATCATGAATTTGCTGAAATCAAAAAGCACAAAACCTTTGAAGCCTTTTTAGAAAGTGAAAAACCTAAACGTCTTTTTGCACTTACAACCAAAGGCAGCCCCGCACATAGCGAAGTGCAATTTAAATTAGGCGATTATTTGATGTTTGGCCCTGAAACACGTGGTATTCCTATGTCTATTTTAGATAAGATGCCAATGGAACAAAAAATCCGTATTCCTATGACCGCAAATAGCCGTAGTATGAACTTATCTAACTCGGTAGCCGTGACGATTTATGAGGCCTGGCGACAACTTGGTTATGAAGGCGCAGTGAATTTAAATCGATAAAAAATCAGTAAAATAGCCGCTTATTTTCTAAACAAAAATAAGCGGCTTTCTTTTTGCATTTAAATTGTGATCTCGATCACAGATTTATAATTTTAATATTCCCTTTTTTTAAAAACAGCAGTATAAATAAATTACATTTAGAGAGGGATCTCGATGTACTCCACTTGATCTATCAAGATCTTGTCTTTCTTGACTCTTCAAGCAAACCTTCCCCGTAGTCCTAAATAAAGAATTGGCAGTCGAATGATTTGTCGTCCGTTTTTATCCCTAAAATTTAATATGCAGCAAAATTAGCCTTATCTCATATTAATAAGGATGTTGGCATGAATGGGGTTAATTTTGGATTGGTCGAAACAGCAGTGGCTAAGCATGGATGCCTACAAAAAAAGTGCGGTCAATTTTGGCCGCACTTCCTATTTCTATCATTTGCAAATCACTAACTTTGTGTTGCTATTTTCTAAATAATCCGCAATTTGTTTTGGCACATCATCAGTGAAAAGATAATCCACGTCTTTGAGCTCACCCAATCGCACAATCGCTTGTCGAGAGAATTTCGAATGATCGGTCGCTAATAAAGTTTGACGCGAACTTTCTATAATAGCTCGCTTCACTTGGACTTCGTGATAATCATAGTCCAATAATGAGCCATCAAGGTCGATCGCACTAATCCCGAGAATCCCAAAATCTAAACGGAATTGCGAAATAAAATTAACCGTTGCCTCACCAATAATGCCCCCATCCTTACGTAAGGAACCGCCCGCCATCGTAATATCAAAGGTTTCATTTTGGCGTAATAAATGAGCAGCATTGATATTATTCGTCACAATACGTAACCGTTCATGGTTTAATAAAGCACTTGCTACAGCTTCAGGCGTGGTACCAATATCAATAAATAAGGAGGCACCATTTGGAATGCGTTTCGCTACCTCGCGGGCAATGGCGCTTTTTTGGGAAGGGAAAAATTGTTTACGTTCAATATAATCGGAATTCTCTGCGGTAGAAGAAGGTGCCGCGCCACCATGATGGCGTCGAATTAAATCTTGTTCCGCAAGGATATTCAGATCACGTCGAATCGTCTGAGGGCTTACATCTAGCTCTACCACCAATTCTTCTGTGCTGGCATAGCCTTTTTGCGTCACAAGCTCAATAATTTTCTGATGGCGTAATGATTGTTTCATATAAATGCCTATAAATTTGAATTAGCTAAACTTTTTAATATTAATTTTACTCTGCAGAAATCCCCAAACCAATCCTAAGATAAAGCCTGAAATATGAGCTGCGTTGCCTATATTAATACCAAACAACGGACTAATAAAGCCAAAGAGAAGACCTACCAGTAACATTGTAAAAAAACCTTCCGGTAAGTCAAAGCTATGCGGGTGCAATTTGTCCACCACCAACACATAACCTAACACCGCATACACGACGCCAGATAATCCGAAAAAAGCTGGACCGGTAAAATAATTCTGTACGGCGCCACTCACTGCGGCAGACACTAAGACCAATAATAAAAAATGGAAAGAACCAAATCGGCGTTCAATCGCGCCACCAAATAACCAGAACCACGAAAGGTTAAATAAAATATGCGGTACCGACAAATGAATAATAGCATGTGTGAAATAACGCCATATTTCCTGATCTTCCCAAGAATAAGCTGGATAATGGAATAAATCCACAATTGGTTCTTCAAACCCTACATTCTGCAAGAGATAAATCACCGCGCAAAGTGCGGTCAAAATAAACGTGATTTTTTGTGCGCCCAATGTGCGTTTCAATACTTTTCTCTCTTCTGGCGCATCGGTTTCACTATCAAATAAAGACGGCATTTGTTATATTCCTTTTTATTTTTCGTCAATCATATAAGGTTCATTATGAAAAAACAAACTATGCCGACAGGATTTAGTGGCTTCGCTTGGGGAATCGCGGCATTTTGTTTACCCATTTTACTGTGGCCTATGGCTTCTCTTCTTTCCACTGCTTTTGCAAAAAACCCAACATTAAGCGACTTTCAGATCGATCTTTTCTCGATTATCTTTTGGGTGTATCCCTTTGTTTTGGTTTTGATTGCACGTTTACTTTATAAATTGCATCAGCACAAACCTAAACTTGCCGTAAAATTATTACTACTAAGTGCGGTCATTTTTTACATTGTTCTAGTTTCAGTCTGCTACATTGGCTTTAATGCTTAAGAATATAAAAACAAAATCACAAACAACAAAAAGGGAGCTTTCGCTCCCTTTTAACTTATGTTCCTAATAATCAAAAATATAAAAAAATTTCCTACCTAGCAATCAATTATGCAAAGTATTTTTCTAAATCGTCGCTACCGCCGATGTGTTTACCACCGATGAATACTTGTGGCACAGTTGCACGACCAGAAACCGCACGTACACTCACGATAGTTGCATCTTGACCTAATACGATTTCTTCAAAGCTTAAACCTTTATCACGTAAAAGTTGTTTTGCTTTCGCGCAATATGGACAGCCTGGTTTTGTGAAGATGGCGATTGATTCTTGCACTTGGAAATCTGGTGCAATGTATTTCAACATGGTATCGGCATCTGATACTTTAAACGGATCGCCTGGCTCATTTGGTTCAATAAACATTTTTTCCACTACGCCATTTTTCACGAGCATAGAATAGCGCCAAGAACGTTTACCAAAACCTAAATCATCTTTTCCAACTAACATGCCCATACCTTCAGTGAAAGTACCGTTGCCATCTGGAATGAATTTTACATTGTGTGCTTCTTCCGCTTCTTTCCAAGCATTCATAACGAAAGTATCGTTTACAGACACAACTAAAATATCATCTACACCATGTTTTTTGAACACTGGTGCAAGCTCGTTATAACGTGGTAAATGAGAAGATGAACAAGTTGGCGTGAACGCACCCGGTAATGAGAAAACAACAACTGTTTTGTTGTCGAATAATTCAGATGTAGTCACATCAACCCATTGATCACCTTGACGAGTACGAAATGTAACTTGTGGGACTTTTTTTCCTTCCATATTAGACATAATGTGTCTCCTCTGTTAGTTAAATGAATTTACCTTAAAAACTTGATAGGCATTATAGAAAGTTTTGTGATATAGTCATAATCAATTAATTCTATCCTTTTAATTGACATATTCTATAAAGTGAGAACCCTATGAATATTCGTGATTTAGAATACTTAGTAGCCCTTTCCGAGTTTAAACATTTCCGTCGAGCGGCGGATTCTTGCAATGTTAGCCAACCCACTTTAAGTGGCCAAATCCGCAAACTCGAAGATGAGTTAGGCATTATTTTACTTGAACGTACGAGCCGTAAAGTGCTCTTCACGCAATCGGGCATGTTACTTGTCGATCAAGCTCGCACTGTATTACGCGAAGTAAAATTACTCAAAGAAATGGCTAGCAATCAAGGTAAAGAAATGACAGGTCCATTACACATTGGATTAATCCCAACCGTTGGTCCTTACCTACTTCCTTATATTGTACCAACATTGAAAGAAACTTTCCCAGATTTAGAAGTATTTCTTTACGAGGCCCAAACTCACCAACTATTAGAACAATTAGAAACTGGCCGATTAGATTGTGCGATTGTGGCTCGCGTACCCGAAACTGAAGCGTTTATCGAAGTGCCTATTTTTGATGAAAAAATGTTACTCGCTGTATCCGACCAACATCCTTGGGCTTCAGAAAGTAAAATTGCCATGAATACCTTAAAAGGGCAAGAAATGCTTATGTTGGATGATGGGCATTGCTTACGTAATCAAGCACTCGATTATTGTTTTACGGCCGGTGCTAAAGAAGACTCTCACTTCCAAGCCACTAGCCTTGAAACGTTGCGTAATATGGTGGCAGCTAATGCAGGCATCACCTTTATGCCAGAACTTGCTGTATTAAATGAAGGCACACGTGCAGGTGTAAAATATATTCCTTGCCATTCGCCAGAACCGTCTCGTACTATTGCTCTCGTTTACCGCCCAGGTTCACCATTACGTAATCGCTATGAACGCGTTGCAAGTGCGGTCAGTGAACAAGTTAAATCGATTTTAGCGAATAAAAAATAATTTATCATAAGCTGAGGAAAACCAAATGGCTGGTGTTCGAGCAATTCAAAAAGAAAAAACCCGTCGGGCCTTAATTGACGCCGCATTCAATCAGTTGAGTGCAGAAAAAAGCTTTTCTAATTTAAGCTTACGTGAAGTTGCCCGTGAAGCGGGCATTGCACCAACTTCTTTCTATCGCCACTTTAGCGATATGGATGAGCTCGGATTAGAAATGGTAGATGAAGCAGGTTTAACCCTCCGTCAATTAATGCGCCAAGCGCGTAAACGTATTGATGCTGGCGGTAGTGTGATCCGCGTATCCGTGGAAACCTTTTTTGAATTTATCACTCACAGCACCAACGTGTTCCGTTTGCTCTTACGTGAAAGTTCGGGCACATCTCAGGCTTTCCGTACTGCAGCCGCTCGTGAAATCAAACACTTTGTTGATGAATTGGCTGAATATATTGCGAAGAAAAATCACTACTCGCAATATGTGTCTTATGTTCAGGCTGAGGGAATGGTAACCATCGTATTCACGGCAGGTTCCAACGCTTTAGACATGACAAAAGCTGAACAAGATTTACTAAAAGAGCGTGTTATTTTACAACTTCGCATGCTGGCGAAAGGCGCGGACTTCGCATCTCATAAAGAAAAAATGATGCGAAAATAGACCGCACTTTTAGACTAAAACAAAACACCCGCATCTCTGCGGGTGTTTGTTTATCTCAAGAAGGGAATTATTTACCATCCCAAGCTTTAACTGCATCTAAACGTGCTTTTACTTTGCTGCTTGAATCGCCTTTGAAATAATCTTTTGCTAAGCCGCCTTCAAAGCCACCGTAGTTCGGGTTAGGTAATACGATGAATGTTTTACCAAATTTCGCTTTGTTTTGTGCCACGAAATCACGACGTTCTGCATTTTGTTTACCGTAGATCGCATCACCGAAGTCATCTAGGTTATCACCCACATAAACGACGATTTCATAACCTTGTTTTTCAATTTCTTCAAAACGTGCTGCTTTTGGTGATTTATCTTTTTTCAAGTAAAACGCTGAATCTTCAACACCATTAAAACCTAAACGTTTCATGTCATCAATCGTACCTGCTTTTTCATTGCTGTCTTTACGATTAGAAACATAGAACATTTTACCGCCATGGGTATTTACATAGTTATTGAATTCTACTGCACCTGGTACCACACCTGATTGACGAGCTTCTACCCAACGAGTCCAGTCTTTGCCATCAAATGGTTTATTGTTTTGAACTTGCCAACCTGCATAAGGGCTGTTATCTAACATGGTTTCATCTAAGTCCACCACAACAGCTTTTTTCTTACCTTTTTTCACTTTAGCGTGATCAAATGCCACTTTTGCCGCATTGTATGCTTGGTAAGAAAGGGCTTGGTATTCACCTGATTGTTGAATCCAGTTAAGACCTAATACCGCTTGTTGTTGAAGCTGCGCATCCGCTTCTGCACTCTTATTTTGAGTCGCACAACCAGTTAAAATAAATGCTGACATCGCTGCAATAGCAGTAAGTTTTAATGTTGTTTTCATTGATTGTTCCTTCTGTTAAAAAGTCATAATGACAAGCAAAAGTATAACAAGCCTATTCGGGCAGTGACTATGGGTTTATCAAACTTTATAACTGATTTGTGAGAGAGATCACATTTTTAAGTTTTAAGTTACCTGATAAGCCAAATAAGATCACTTCAAAAATCATCTTATTTTTAACCGCACTTTTTCATCGCATTTCGCTGTATTTCACGGTAAACTATCCCAAGTTTTCAGAAATAATAGGTAATTTATGCGTCTTTTCATTGGAATTTTAGTGGGTGTTCTCGTGCTATTTCAGTACGATCTCTGGTTTGGTAAAAACGGCTATTTTGACTACAAAGATGTGGCCGCTCAAATCAAAGAGAATAAAGCTGAAAATGAAAAGCTCTCACAAAGAAATCAAATGATTTCCGCCGAAATTCAAGGATTAACAAAAGGCTTTGAATCGATTGAAGAGCGTGCACGCATGAACCATGATATGGTCAAACCAAACGAAGTGTTCTATCACATCGTCAAAGAGCATAAATAATGAGTCGCGAAATTATTGCCGTCATTCCTGCTGCGGGTGTTGGAAGCCGTATGCAAGCAAACAAACCGAAGCAATATCTGAAAATCCTAGACAAGACGATTCTGGAACATACACTCTCTATTATTCTATCCCACCCTGCAATCAATCGCGTTATTCTTGCAGTAGGAAAAAATGATCCCTATCTTTCTGAAATAACTTTATTTCCACACAAAAATATTACACTTATTGAAGGTGGTGAAACACGAGCAGAGTCTGTTCTCAATGGGCTGAAAGCGATTAAAAATGAGCAAGCTTGGGCATTAGTGCATGATGCAGCCAGACCTTGTTTAACCCATCAAGATTTAGATAAATTGCTCCAAATCGATGATGAACACGGCGCTATTTTGGCCATTCCAGCGGTCGATACGATTAAACGCGCGAATAAACAACAAGATATTATTAAAACAGAAGATCGCGCTGAACTTTGGCTTGCACAAACACCTCAATTTTTCCGTTGCGATCTATTAAGAAATGCACTTAAACAGGGGCTCTCTCAAGGTGCTAATATTACAGATGAGGCCTCTGCGATGGAACTGGCTGGATTTCGACCGCACTTGGTCGCGGGACGAAGTGATAATATTAAAGTGACACGTCCAGAAGATTTAGCTTTAGCCGAATTTTATTTAACAAGGAAAACTCTATGATACGAATTGGACATGGGTTTGATGTTCATGCCTTTGGTGAAGATCGCCCTTTAATTATTGGTGGCGTTGAAGTGCCTTACCATACTGGATTCATTGCCCACTCTGATGGTGATGTCGCTTTACATGCCTTAACGGATGCCTTATTAGGTGCGGCAGCATTAGGGGATATTGGTAAACTCTTCCCTGATACTGATATGCAATATAAAAATGCAGATAGCCGTGTTTTATTACGAGAAGCATTCCGCAAAGTACAAGAAAAAGGTTATAAAGTAGGTAATGTGGATGTAACCATTATTGCACAAGCCCCTAAAATGCGTCCTCATATCGATGCAATGCGAGCGAAGATTGCGGAAGATTTACAGTGCGATATTGAGCAAGTAAACGTGAAAGCAACCACAACAGAAAAACTTGGCTTTACCGGTAGAAGTGAAGGTATAGCTTGCGAGGCTGTCGCATTATTACTCAAAGCTTAAATTTCAGATAAAAGAAAAGGTTGGTAAAATACCAACCTTTTTTTATTTAAATTAAATTCTTATTATTTTTTTAATAAATCGCGAATTTCAGTAAGTAATTCTTCTTGTGAAGGACCTTTTACTTCTTCTACTGGTTTTTTCACTTTGTTGATACCTTTGATCATCATGAAGATTGCGAATGCAATGATGATGAAATCAAAGACGTTTTGAATAAATACACCGTAGTTTAATGTTACTGCTGGAGTGTCACCTACCGCTTGTGCTAACGTGATTTTCAAATCTTTGAAATCTACGCCGCCAGTTAAAATACCTAATACAGGCATTACTACGTCACCTACAAGTGAACTTACGATTTTACCAAAAGCACCACCGATGATCACACCGACTGCCATATCTACTACGTTGCCGCGCATTGCGAATTCGCGGAATTCTTTAAGAAAGCTCATAAAATTTCCTTTTGTGTTGGTTTAAAAAATTAAAAGAGTGCGTATTATAGGTTTTCAGATTAAAAAGTAAACTGTTATTTAAATAAAAAATGCACTTGGTTGGAATAATTTTTCAATTTCTGACACGGATTTCTTGTCATTAATATAAACAATCACATTATCGCCTTCTTCAATAACAACCTGACGACGAGCAATGATTACTTCATTTTTACGTAAAATTGCCGCAATCATTGCCCCTACAGGCAGCTTTATATCGCCAATTTGTCTTCCAACCACATTGGATGTTGTCGCATCGCCATGCACAACTAGTTCAATGGCTTCCGCGGTACCATGACGCAAAGAGGCCACATTTTTGATATCCCCTTTACGCACATGTCCTAATAAAGCGGAAATTGTCGCTTGTTGTGGTGAAACCGCGATATCAATGGTTCCGCCTTGAATCAAATTGATATATGCCATGCGCTGAATCAGTACCATCGCCTTTTTGGCACCCAGACGTTTTGCCAGTAATGCCGACATAATATTGGCTTCATCGTCCGCACTTAATGATAAAAAGACATCGACGTTCTCAATATGCTCTTCAAAAAGTAAATTCTGGTCAGAAGCATCACCATGGAAAACAAGGGTTTTAGAGAGTTTCTCAGCCAACACTTTTGCTTTTTCACCATCACGCTCAATGAGTTTTACTTGATACTTATCTTCTAGCTGTTTTGCTACACCTGAGGCAATATTCCCACTGCCCACAATCATGATACGCTTGTAGGTTTTCTCAAGGCGTTGTAATTCGCTCATTACCGCTTTAATGTGCTCTGTCGCACAAATGAAGGTAATTTCGTCTCCCGCCTCAATAATGGTCGAACCTTGCGGGCGAATTAATTTATCATTACGTAAAATTGAAATGATTCGGCAATCAATATGTGGCATATGCTCTTTAATAGCGGATAACGCATAACCCACTAGAGGACCACCGTAATACGCTTTTACAATCACAATGCTAATCCGATTATTAGCAAAATGCGCCACTTGCAACGCACCTGGATAAGCAATTAAGCGTGTAATCTCATCTGTAACTAAATTCTCTGGCGAAATCAGATGATCGATTGGTACGTTTTCATCATTAAATAATTTATCTTTCTCACGCAAATATTCCGCATTACGAATACGTGCAATACGGGTTGGTGTGTTGAAAAGTGTATATCCCAACTGGCAAGCAATCATATTAGTTTCATCAGATGCGGTTACGGCAACCATCAAGTCTGCATCTGCTGCCCCAGCATCTCGTAAAATCTTGGGTGAAGAAGGCGAACCTTTAACCACACGTAAATCATGCTTATCTTGCAAATTCTGCAAATGTTGGGATTCATTATCGACTAGCGTGATATCGTTATCTTCACTCACTAAATTTGCCGCAAGTGTTGTGCCTACTTGCCCTGCACCTAAGATGATTATTTTCATTCTGTTCTCTCCACAACCAAGGGGCGGATGCCAATTTCAGCTGAATTTAGACCGCACTTTAATGCTTCAATACGGCGACAAATGGTCGCCGTTACTTGTTCTGCTTCTGCCATTTTTTCTGTAGTAATCGAAGAATCTTGTTTACCAAATAACAGACCATTGAGCAAACGTTCTGCATGCATCCCTTCACGACAAAAATGCAACACGCCTACATCTTCAAATAATGTCGCTACTTTTGCCGTTTTAGTGGTTGCAATGCCTAAAGCGCCATCTTCACCGCCGAGCTCTCGGAATAATTGATGTGCAGGAAATCCGCCACACGCTAAGAAAAAAGCTTTATTGAAAACGATATTTCCCCCGCAGGTCATGCGCATATATTGCCATGCCTGATCAAAATTAGGGTGTTCTGCATAACGTTTGGCTAAATTTATCGGTTTTAATGCTAATCTCACCACCGACGTATCTGGCTGAAAATAAAATGTTGCCGCAGCTACTTCTAATGCTCCCGGTTCATATGCATCATCCGCATCTAAAAACGCAACAAAATCGACCGCACTTTTAGCAGAGAGCATCGCACCCCAATTTCGAGCTATCGCGACACCACTATTTTTCGCCATTTGCTCGACAGAAATTCTGTCAGGATATTGTGCTGCAAGCTGTAAGGCTAATGCAAATGTATTATCTGTCGACACATCATCAATCAGCCAAAGACGACCAAGATTACCTTGCAGCAACACAGATTCCACTGCTCGAACAAGCGTTTGTTCCGCGTTATAGCAAGGAATAACGACATCAATTAAAGGCAAATTCATTTAAGCTGACCGTTTTCTCAATTTTGCATAATAGAACCCATCCCCGCCATTCTCTTGTGGTAAGAATTGGATTCCAATCGTATTTTCCGTTTGTTCAAACGGCAATAGCATTAATTCTGCATCGGGTGTTTCAGCTAAAAAATGCTGTATTTGCTGACTGTTCTCATCAGGAAGCACCGAGCAAGTCGCGTAAAGCAAAATGCCATTAGGTTTCAATTTTGCCCAAAGCGCTTTGAGGATTTGTCCTTGCAAGGCAACCAATTGAACAATATCCGTTTCTTGACGTAGCCATTTAATATCCGGATGACGACGAATCACCCCTGTTGCCGAGCAAGGTGCATCTAATAAAATACGATCAAAGGATACACCACTTAAACCTATTTCTGAAAGCCACTTTTCAGGCTCGGTCGCATCACCACAAATAACAGTCGCCTGTTGATTCAACCGGGCAAGATTTTCTTCGACGCGTTTTAAGCGATGAGCCTCGACATCAAGCGCAATCACTTTCGCTTGCGGTGCCATCTCTAAAATATGTGTAGTCTTCCCACCTGGGGCTGCACAGGCATCTAAAATTAATTCATCATTTTGTGGCTCAAGCAATAAGGCTGACCACTGCGCATTGAGATCCTGAACGGTTACTGCACCTTGTTCAAAATTCGGTAGTTTCGAAACAGAAAGCGGTTGAGCTAAACGTAAAGCATGTGGATTATCACATTCAAATGCCGCTATTTCCTGCTCTTCCAACAAAGTGCGGTAAGTTTTCGTGTTATTTTGCTGTTGATTGACCCGTAACCACATTGGTGGCTTTTGGTTATTCGACTCAATAATTTCACGCCAATTCGGATAAGCTTTTTTGATTTTATTCACAAACCATTCAGGATGAAGCGTTTGCCAATGTTTATCTACTACAGCAAGAATATCTTCTTGTTCCCGTAAGAAGCGACGCAATACACCGTTAACCAAACCACGGAAACTATCCGATTTTAATAATTTTGTGGCATTAACTACTTCATCTACCGCCGCATGAGCGGGCACTCGCATATAAAGTAATTGGTACAACCCTACTAATAACAAGCAATGCACGATGCGGGTTTTACCCTTCAATGGCTTATCTAATAGCTTTTTTATAATATTTTCTAAACGAGGCAATACGCGACAAATACCAAAGGTGATTTCCTGTAATAAAGGCAAATCCTGTGGTTTTACCTGCGATTGCACGTCAAGAAGCAACGTTGATAAGGACTTACCTTGATCTAAAACCTGTAAAATCACTTGAGCAGCAATAGCGCGTACCGAAAGTGCGGTCGATTTTTCCGTTTTTTTTCGTTGAAATACCATTAGTTTAGAACCTTACCAACCTGGAACCAATCTGCTCGACCATTGAGGAAGTCCTGCACCGACATAGGTTTCTTGCCTGCAGGCTGAAGTTGCAATAAATTTAAAACGCCTTCTTTCGTAGCAATTTGGATACCTTTTTTATCGACACTTAAAATCGTCCCAGCTGGTTTATCCAAATGTGGCAACACGGCAGCAGCATAAACTTTTAGGGTTTGTTCATTACCTTGCTCATCAGTTAACTGTAGGAAACTAATCGGCCAAGGATTAAATGCGCGAATATTGCGTTCAAGCTGGGCTGCCGATAGCGACCAATCTAATTTAGCCTCTTCTTTAGAAAGTTTCTCTGCATAGTTACTTTGGCTATCATCTTGTTTTTCTGCAATGAATTTCCCTTCTTCCAAATGATCTAAAACATCAATCAATGCAGATGGCGCAATTTCAGCTAATTTATAGTAAAGTGAGGCGGAGGTTTCTTGCGCATCAATATCGCAATACACTTTGTGTAACATATCGCCAGTATCTAAGCCTGCATCCATTTGCATAATCGTCACACCAGTTTGTTGATCTCCTGCCCAAATAGACCGCTGAATAGGTGCCGCGCCACGCCAACGTGGTAAGAGAGAGCCATGCACATTTAAACAACCTAAACGAGGCATATTCAACACTGCTTGAGGTAAAATCAAACCATAAGCGACAACAACCATTACATCAGCATTTAACGCTTTAAGCTCTGCTTGTGCTTCTTCTTTACGCAAGGATTTTGGTTGATAAACAGGAATTTGATGCTGTTCTGCTAATTGTTTTACAGGACTCGCCTGCAATTTTTTACCGCGGCCAGCCGGTTTATCTGGTTGCGTATAAACAGCAATAATATTGTGATGAGAATTTAAAAGTGCAGCAAGATGCTGTGCTGCGAAGTCCGGGGTACCGGCAAAGATGATATTCAATGGTTTCATAATGTTCTACGTTATGGCGTTGATAGGAAAAGTGCGGTCATTTTATACCGCACTTTTGATTATTGTTTTGCAATTTGTTTTTTATATTTCACTAATTTTTCTTTGATACGTTGACGTTTCAACGGTGAAAGATAATCCACAAATAAAATACCGTTCAAATGATCGATCTCATGCTGAATACAGATTGCTAATAAACCATCTGCATCAATCGTAAATTCTTTACCATGGCGATCTAACGCTTTTACCGTGACTTTTTCTTTACGAGGCACTAAAGCACGGAATCCAGGAATAGACAAACAACCTTCTTCTATGCCTGTTTCACCTTCTGAGGTCAAAATTTCTGGATTGATCAACACTAATTGATTTTGTTTGTCGCCTTCAATATCAATCGTAATAATACGCTGCAAGATATCTACCTGCGGAGCTGCAAGACCAATGCCTTCTTCTTGGTACATCGTATCAAACATATCATCTACAATTTTGCGAATGTCATCATTGACTTCGACAACTGGCTCACAAACAATCTTTAGGTGATCATCTGGATAAATTAATACATTAAGTGCGGTCATATTTTCTCTTGTTTTATAAAAATTACAGCGATGATTGTATCATAGAATCAACGCTTTGCTAAAATATTGAAAACTCCATAAACAAAAACCCCAAGCTCTTCAGCTTGGGGTTCACATTCAGTACCTGGCGGTGTCCTACTCTCACATGGGGAAGCCCCACACTACCATCGGCGCATCGGCGTTTCACTTCTGAGTTCGGTATGGGGTCAGGTGGGACCACCGCTCTATCGCCGCCAGGATTATTCCTTTAATAACTTTTCTCTCTTTCTGTTCCGCTATCTCTAGCGCTCACAACCAAACAAGCTGATAACCTTCAAAACTTTCTTCTCTTTCTTCTCTGAGTCTGTTTCGTCTTCTCAACACCCAAAACCCTTGAGCGTTGTATAGTTAAGCCTCTCGGGCAATTAGTACATGTTAGCTCAACGGCTCGCACCGCTTACACACCATGCCTATCTACGTCTTAGTCTTAAACAACCCTTACAGATTTTAAATCTGGGAGAACTCATCTCTTGGCAAGTTTCGTGCTTAGATGCTTTCAGCACTTATCTCTTCCGCACTTAGCTACCCGGCAATGCGTCTGGCGACACAACCGGAACACCAGTGGTGCGTCCACTCCGGTCCTCTCGTACTAGGAGCAGCCCCAACCAATTCTCCAACGCCCACGGCAGATAGGGACCGAACTGTCTCACGACGTTCTAAACCCAGCTCGCGTACCACTTTAAATGGCGAACAGCCATACCCTTGGGACCTACTTCAGCCCCAGGATGTGATGAGCCGACATCGAGGTGCCAAACACCGCCGTCGATATGAACTCTTGGGCGGTATCAGCCTGTTATCCCCGGAGTACCTTTTATCCGTTGAGCGATGGCCCTTCCATTCAGAACCACCGGATCACTATGACCTACTTTCGTACCTGCTCGACTTGTCTGTCTCGCAGTTAAGCTTGCTTATACCATTGCACTAACCTGACGATGTCCGACCGTCATTAGCAAACCTTCGTGCTCCTCCGTTACTCTTTGGGAGGAGACCGCCCCAGTCAAACTACCCACCAGACACTGTCCGAGACCACGTTTCGTAATCTTCGTTAGAACATCAAACGTTAAAGGGTGGTATTTCAAGGACGCCTCCACAATCACTGGCGTGACTGCTTCTAAGGCTCCCACCTATCCTACACATCAAAATTCAATGTTCAGTGTCAAGCTATAGTAAAGGTTCACGGGGTCTTTCCGTCTAGCCGCGGGTACACCGCATCTTCACGGCGATTTCAATTTCACTGAGTCTCGGGTGGAGACAGCCTGGCCATCATTATGCCATTCGTGCAGGTCGGAACTTACCCGACAAGGAATTTCGCTACCTTAGGACCGTTATAGTTACGGCCGCCGTTTACTGGGGCTTCGATCAGGAGCTTCTCTTTCGATTACACCATCAATTAACCTTCCAGCACCGGGCAGGCATCACACCCTATACGTCCACTTTCGTGTTTGCAGAGTGCTGTGTTTTTAATAAACAGTTGCAGCCAGCTGGTATCTTCGACCGGTTCAACCTTCGCCCGCAAGGGACTACAATCTACGCCGGCGCACCTTCTCCCGAAGTTACGGTGCTATTTTGCCTAGTTCCTTCACCCGAGTTCTCTCAAGCGCCTGAGTATTCTCTACCTGACCACCTGTGTCGGTTTTCAGTACGGTTTAGATAAACCTGAAGCTTAGTGGCTTTTCCTGGAAGTGTGGTATCGGTTACTTCAGCTCCGTAGAGCCTCGTCATCATCTCTCAGTGTTTAATAGAAGTCCGGATTTGCCTAAACTTCCCACCTACAAACTTAAACGCACATATCCAACAGTGCGATAACCTAACCTGCTCCGTCCCCACATCGCAGTTTATCCAAGTACGGGAATATTAACCCGTTTCCCATCGACTACGCTTTTCAGCCTCGCCTTAGGGGCCGACTCACCCTGCCCCGATTAACGTTGGACAGGAACCCTTGGTCTTCCGGCGAACGGGTTTTTCACCCGTTTTATCGTTACTTATGTCAGCATTCGCACTTCTGATACGTCCAGCAAACCTCTCGATTCACCTTCATCCGCTTACAGAACGCTCCCCTACCCAACAGACTTTCGTCTGATGCCGCAGCTTCGGTGCTATATTTGAGCCCCGTTACATCTTCCGCGCAGGCCGACTCGACTAGTGAGCTATTACGCTTTCTTTAAATGATGGCTGCTTCTAAGCCAACATCCTAGCTGTCTAAGCCTTCCCACTTCGTTTCCCACTTAATATAGACTTTGGGACCTTAGCTGGCGGTCTGGGTTGTTTCCCTCTCCACGACGGACGTTAGCACCCGCCGTGTGTCTCCTGAGTATCACTCTTCGGTATTCGTAGTTTGCATCGGGTTGGTAATCCGGGATGGACCCCTAGCCGAAACAGTGCTCTACCCCCGAAGGTGTCCGCTCAAGGCTCTACCTAAATAGATTTCGGGGAGAACCAGCTATCTCCCGGTTTGATTGGCCTTTCACCCCCAGCCACA